>NZFI01000010.1:0-10077 GCA_002690595.1 Rickettsiales bacterium | reverse complement strand
TAATCATTCTGCAACTCATTTGCTTCATGAATCATTAAGACAGACTTTAGGAGAGCATCTAAAACAAAAAGGGTCATTAGTTACTAATCAGAAATTAAGATTTGACTTTACACTTAATCGTCCATTAAATAGTGACGAAGTATTGAAGATTGAAAAAATAGTAAATAATTCCATAAGAAAAAATTTAAAAGTTACTACAAGTTTAATGAATACAAAAAAAGCAATTGAATTTGGAGCTATTGCTTTATTTGGAGAAAAATATCCTGAAAAAGTAAGAGTTGTAAAAATATTTGATCAATCATCTGAAAAGAATGATATTTTTTCTTGCGAACTATGTGGTGGAACTCACGTTTCATATACTGGAGAAATTGGTTCTTTTAAGATAATGAATGAATCTTCTGTAGCTTCTGGAGTAAGAAGAATTGAAGCAATCACTGGACAAGAAGTTGATAATTTCATTGATACCAAGATAAATTTAATATCTAAATTAAATAATTTTTTAAAGACTAATGATGAAAATATTTTAAAAAAAATTAAAAATCTACATGAAGAAAATTCAAACTTTAAAAAAAGTAATTCCAGCAATATAAAATCTAGTTTTAATGAAAATTTTTTAAAAAAGATCAATGGAGTAAATATTTATTGTCAATCAATCACATCAAATCCAAAAGAATTAAAAAATTATTCTGACCAAATTAAAAAAAAAATAAATTCAGGAATTATTGCTATTTTTTGTAGTGATGAAAGAAAATTATCCTTTGTTATTTCAATTACAAAAGATTTAACAAAAAAATATAACTCTTTAGAAATTGTTAAAAATATTTCGTCATTAGTTGGCGGAAAAGGGGGTGGAGGAAGAGAAGATTTAGCCCAAGGAGGTGGCACAGAAATAAATAAAATTAATGATGCAATAAATTATGTTTATAAACTTGTTAATTAATTTTTTCTTCTAAATGAGATTTAATATTAAATATTAATTCTCTTGTTGTTAACCACTTTTGTTCTGGACCAACAAGTAAAGCAAGGTCTTTAGTCATATTTCCTTTTTTAATTAGGTTTTTACAAATACTTTCTAAAATATTTGCAAATTTTTTCAGATCTTCGTTACTGTCAATATTACCGCGATGCCATAAAGCTCTTGTCCACGCAAATATTGATGCGATTGGGTTAGTGGAAGTTTGTTTTCCATTTTGATACTGTCTGAAATGAGAAGTTACAGTTCCATGAGCAGCTTCGGTCTCAATGACTTTTCCGTCAGGACTTTGTAGAACTGATGTCATTAATCCAAGTGAACCATATCCTTGAGCAACTAGATCTGACATCACATCTCCTTCATAATTTTTACAAGCCCAAAGATAACCGCCAGACCATTTCATCAGACAAGCAACCATATCATCAATTAATCTATGTTGATAATTGATGCCTATATCTAAAAATTTACTTTTAAATTGTTCGACATATATCTTGTCAAAAATTTCTTTAAATCGTTCGTCGTAGTTTTGTAGAATTGTATTTTTAGTTGATAAGAATAGAGGAATTTTTTTCATCAATGAAAAATTAAAACATGATAATGCAAAATCATTTATTGAATTATCAATATTAAACATACCTAGAGCAATACCTGAGGATCTAAAATTAAATATTTCTTGCTTAACTATCTTGCTTTTATCTTCTGGTTCAAAAGAAATAAATAATTTACCTTTTTTTTTTATTTGGAGATCTTTGGCTTTATATATATCACCAAATGCGTGTCGCGCAATAATTACTGGACTGTTCCAGTGACTAACAAATTTTGGAATATTATCACAGATTATTGGTTCTCTAAAAATAGTTCCATTCAAAATATTTCTTATAGTTCCATTAGGAGAAGGGAATTTTTTTTTTAGATTAAATTCTTTAACTCTATTATCATCTGGAGTAATTGTTGCACATTTTACCCCTACATTATTTTTTTTAATAGCATTTGCTGCCTCAGTTGTGATCAAATCATTTGTCCTATCTCTATTTTTAATTCCTAAATCAAATTCAAGTAATTTAATATCAATAAATGGAAGAATAAGATTTTCTTTAATTAATCCCCACATTATCCTTGCCATTTCATCTCCATTAATATCTACAATGGGTTTATTTACTATTATTTTTGACATTTGGTTAGTGCTTTAAGTTTTAAAAAAAAGATAATAAAAATATGAAAATTACGTTATAGTAAATAATAATAATTATTCTGTATAATGAAAAAAGAAATATTACTACTTTTATTTTTAATGGCCGGTGGATTTACAGTATATAATTTTATCCCCTTTCCTGAAGAATTTTCTAAAAATGATTCACAGTTTTATGATGGTAAGGAAAATGAAGATAGTGAAGTTTATAATACTATCGAAAACTCTTCAAATTCTAATTTATTAAGTTTTGATATTGTTAGAATTAATAGAAGTGGTGATGTGGTTATTGCTGGAAGATCTAAGCCTAATGAGAGAATAAAGCTTTTTGATGGTGAAATGAAATTAGCTAACATTGTAGCTGATGCAAATGGGGAATGGGTATGGACAAGTGAGACGCCACTTAAACATGGAACTAAAAGACTTTTTCTTGAATATATCGATGAAAATGGAAAATTATATCGGTCTGAACAAGCAATAGTAATTTTTCTAGATAAAAATAAATCACAAGAACCATTAATAGTTAAGTCATATACCAAAGGTAATAAAAATTCGTCTTTATTAAATTTAGAGCCAATAGACGAAGGAATCGTTCTTGATTTGGTTGAATATTCTCCAAAAGGAAATTTATTGTTATCTGGGAGATCTGAAGTGAATTCTGAACTTACTTTTTTTATTGATAACAATGTATTAGGGACTGTTAAATCGGATGAAGATGGTTTTTGGAATTTTTACTCTCAAGATGATATTACTTTTGGTGAATTTGAACTTAGGATAGACCTTGCTTCAAAAAATAATGGTTCATTTTCGTTAATTACTTCTGTTTTCAAGGAAAAATTAGATAAATTAGTTGATGCAAGTAAGAAAGGTTCGTTTGTTGTTCAGCCAGGAAATAGTTTATGGAGAATAGCTAGAAGAACAATGGGTGGAGGTATTTTTTATACTGAAATATATAAAAATAATTTATCTCAAATAAAAGATCCTGACTTAATTTTTCCAGGACAAATATTTGAAATTCCAATAATCACTGGAAAAGTTAGTAATGAAAAATAAAAAACTTTTTTTTCAAGATTTATTTGAAAAAGTAAATACTTGGCTTAACGATGTAGAATTTTTAAAGAGTTTCTTGGTTCCAATTCACTCTGCAGGTTTTCCTTTTATAATCATTTTTGCATTAGTATCTCTGATTCTTGGTTCTATTTCTGATTTTTTAGGTTGGTTAGGAATTTTTTTAACTGCTTGGTGTGTTTACTTTTTTAGAGATCCAATAAGAGTTGTACCAAATATAAAGGATTCTATTATTTCTCCTGCTGATGGAAAAGTATTACCTATAATAGAAGTTCAACCTCCCGAAGAAATTGGTATTAAAGAAAAAATGAAAAAAATTAGTATTTTCATGAATGTTTTTAACGTCCATGTAAATCGAGTTCCAATAGGAGGAAAAATAAAAAAATTATCATATGAACCTGGTGCCTTTTTTAATGCTTCACTTGATAAAGCCAGTAAATTAAATGAACGTATGTCAATAAAACTTGAAGTTGAAAAAGGAATAGAGATTGTATTTGTTCAAATAGCAGGATTAATTGCTAGAAGAATTAAATGTGAACTTGATGAAAATCAAATTGTTAAAAGTGGAGAAAAATTTGGTTTAATTAGATTTGGAAGTAGGTTAGATATTTATTTACCATTAGATTCAAATATCAATATTTTAGAAGGGCAAACAGTCATCGCTGGCGAAACTATAATTGCGAATTTAAAAAGAAAAAAAACTGGGTCAAAAAGTATAAAAACTTAAAATTATTTCTTTATATTTTTTTCAAAAATTAAATATCATGAAAAAACTTTCAATTGTCAGATTAATCCCAAATATTGTGACTTTTATTTCACTAACTTTAGGCCTTACATCTATAAAATTTGCAATAGATAATAAATGGGAAATTTCAGTTTCTTTAATAGTTTTTGCCTCATTTTTAGATAATATTGATGGAAAATTAGCTCGTTTATTTAAAAGTAATTGTAATTTTGGAATTGAACTAGATTCACTATCTGACTTTTTAAGCTTTGGAATTGCTCCGGCACTTATTGTTTTTTTTTGGACATTAGATGGTTCAATAAACAATAGTTGGGCATACGTAATATTTTACGCTATTTGTTCATCTTCAAGATTAGCTAAGTTTAATATTTCCTCTCATGAAAAAGATACTAAAAATATACAATTAAAATTTTTCCAAGGTATTTCTACACCCGCAGCTGCAGGATTAGTTCTACTTCCAATGATGATTTTTTTTAGGTTTGAAATTGATTTTTTTATAAACCCTATACTTACTGCAATAGTATTAATTTGTTCAGCCATTCTAATGAACACTAATATACCTACATACTCATTTAAAGGTTTAAAGATTGAAAAAAGAATAATTCCTATTGTAATTATATTTTTTGCAGGTTTTTTATCTTTGTTAATAACTGATTTTTGGCTTGCTATGATATTATTTATTAGCTTTTATTATTTATCAATACCTATTGCTTATTTTCACTCAAAGAAGTTAGAGTAGTGTAATTATATTAATTACTAATCTTTATTTTCTCACCTAAATATATAAGGCATGGTGTAATAATTAAAGTTAAGATAAACGAAAAAATTATTCCAAAAACAATTGCATTAGATAATTGAAGCCACCATTGAGAACTAGGACTCCCTATATTTATAGATTGATTTAAAAAATTTATATTTAATCCAATGGCCATTGGAATTAGACCCAAAAATGTAGTAAGAGTAGTTAATAGTACTGGTCTTAGTCTTTGAGCTCCTGTTCTTACGATTGCGTCTTTAACATCCTTTGATTTTTTTCTGAGTTTTCTATAAGTATCAATTAATACTATATTATTATTTACAACAATTCCAGCTAGCGCAATAATTCCTATTCCTGACATTACTATTCCAAATGGTTGTTGTGTTATGATAAGTCCAATCATTACTCCGATTGTTGACATAACAACTGATGTTAAAATTATAAACGCATAATAGAAACTTTCAAAAGTAACAATCAAAATTACAGAAATTAGAAATATGGATATAAAGAAAGCTTTAATAAGAAACTTTTTTGCTTCTTCCTGATCTTCTTCCTCACCTCTGAATTTTATAATTGATTTAAAAGTGTTCTTATTGAGCCAATTATTAATTTCTTTAACTTTATTATTTACTACATATTTTTTATCAATATCAAATAAAATATTCTGTGAATTCTTTGAGTCTACTCTGTTTATATTACCTATTTTTGGTTTTGCAGTTCTTGATACGAAAAGACTTAATGGAACATGACCATTTTTACCTTGAATTTCGACTCGATCGAGTTCATCAAGTGTTCTATATTGTTTGTTAAACTTAACAACAATATCTATTTCTTCATCACTATCTTCTGGCATAAATTCGCTAATTTTTAAACCATGAGTAACCATTTGGATTGAATTACCGATAGTTAATATATCTATACCATGTTTGTCTGCTTGGGATCTGTCTACTAATATTTCCCATTCAATCCCTGGAATATTAGAACCTTCATCCAAATTTTTTATCCATGTTTTATTTTTTAAATAATCAAGAATAAATTTAGAATCTTTTTCCAATTCACCTTTATTATAATTTGAAATTTCAAGTTCAACATCTTTATCCTTTGGTGGCCCATCTTTTTTTTCAATTATTTCAACTTTTATTCCTGCAATCTTATTACATTCAGATAGAAGTTCATTAATTAAAAACTTTGCTTTAGGTCTTTTTTTCCAATTTATAAATTCGATTTTAATAGTTCCAATTATATCTTCTGCACCTTTGTTCGCATTTCCTTTCATAATCCCACTTTTTGAATAACTATTTCTTATAAATTCATTTTTTAAGACTATATTTTCAACTTTCTTTACAATTTTATCTTTATCAAATATTGATAGATTCCCTCTTGCATGAATAACTACTTCAGCATAATCAGGTTCTATGGGTGGAAAGAACTCAAATCCTTTCCCAATTTTAGAATAAATTATTTGAATTAAAAATAATAATATAAATGTTGAAATTACAATTTTTAGAGGATTTTTTAAGGCAGAATCAAGAATACTTATATATAGTTTTTGAATTCCTGTAACTCTTGAAAGTTCACCACTTTCAAGAAGTCTTAGATTTTCCTTTTCTACTAAGTTGTGAGAATCACTACCCAAAACATTGCCAAGAACAGGAATAAAAATTAAAGCCATTAACAAAGATGATGTTAAAACTGTTAAAAGTGTTATTGGTAAATAGTACATAAATTCTCCTGCCATCCCAGGCCAAAAAATAAGTGGAAAAAAAGCAGCAAGAGTAGTTAAGGTTGATGCAACTACTGGTATAGCCATTTTTTCTGCTGAAATTAGAAAAACGTTTTTTTCATTATTTTCTGAAGATCTTCTATTAGCATATTCTACAACTATTATTGCACCATCTATTAAAATACCAACAGAGAGAATCAATGAAAATAATACTACTATATTAATAGTGACACCCAAAAAAGAAAGAAAGATCATTGAAATTAAAAATGAACCAGGTATTGAAATGCTTACCAATAAAGCAGATTTAATGCCCATCCAAGAGATAATAATAATAAGTACGAGAATCACAGCTAAAATAACATTATTTTCTAAATCCGATATCATTGTATTAATTGCTTTTGATTCATCTTGGAAGAAAGCAATTTCAAGTTCTTCTGGATATATTTTCTTAGAATTTATAACTATTGTTTTAATTTTATTAATGGTTTCTATAATATTTTCACCAGTTCTTTTTGAAACTTCAAGAATAACTGCATTTTTTCCATTATTTCTCGCAAATCCTTTTATATCTTTAAATGAATCTCTAATTTCAGCAATATCTTTCAAGGTTACTACAGAATTATTATTAGACTTAATTGGTAGAGCTAGAATATCATTGATATTTTCGAATAATCCTGGAACTTTAATATTAAAGCTACCAGATTCACTGTTCAGTGTTCCTGCAGGTATAAGGATATTACTATTTTTTAATGACAACAATATTTCTTTTGCTGTTAAACCATAAGTTTTTACAGTTTTTGGATCAACTATTATATCTATTTGACGCTCATCTTCACCAATAGTCTTTACCTCTAAAACTTCTGAAATATTTTCTATATTATTTTTTAATTCTTTTGCAATTTTCATTAAAGCTCTTTTTTCAACAGTTCCAGAAATTGCAATTGCTAAAACTGGAAATCTTGATAAATTTACTTCTGTAACCACTGGCTCTTCTGTTTCGGATGGAAGCTTATTTTTTACAAGATCTATTTTTACACGAGTGTCATTTAAAGCTTTTTGAGCATTAAAACCTGCATCAAATTTTAATACTATATTTCCACCACCTAAGTAAGATGTTGAGGACATTTTTTTTATACCCTCAATGTTTTTAAGCTCTTTTTCGAGGGGTTTTATCAGTAGTCTTTCCGAGTCATTTGGTGAAATTCCTTGATGGATTAATGAAACATAAATAACTGGAAGACTAATATCAGGATCAGCTTCTCTCGGAAGATTAGAATATGTATACAAACCAAATAAAATTGAAAAAAAGAGAATAGTTAAAAGAGCTTTTGAAGATCTTAAAATACTTCTTAGCATAGCTCAATCTTTAAAATTTTCATTAACCAAATCTCCATCTAAAACATATTCTTGTCCTCTAGTAATTATTGTTAATTCTTTTTTATTTTCACTATCAATCCAATACCCAGTTCCAATATCACTTAGAATATTTATTGGCAAAAAAGTTACTTTTTTTGCAACTATAATTTTAATACCTAATCTTCCTTGATTATTCAGAGAAATAACTGAAGAGGGAATAAAAAAAGCTTCAATTTTCTTTTGTTGGATATGAATTTCTCCAGAAATTCCAGATAAAATTTCTTTTTCTGGATTATTAATTTCAAGTTGAACTAGAAAATTTCTAGTTAAATCATCAGCACTGGCAGAGATATAATTAATTTTCCCCTCAATTTCCTTTCCATTACTTATTATTGCAATACCTTTTTGACCAACAAATAAATTTGCTACTTCATTTTCTGAAGCTGATGCTTCCAAAAAAATAGGATCTAAATCAACTAATTTTACAATTTTATCCCCTTTTTTCAGATAATCACCCAACTCTACAAAGCTATCTTCCAAGAAACTATCAAAGGGAACAATTACTTTAGTGTTATTTAAGTTTACTTGACTTCTTTCAAATAAAGCTAGTGCATTTTCATAATTTGTTCTTGATTCAGATAATTTAACTTCTGATCTAAAACCATTTTTAAATAATTTTTCTGCAACTTGATATTCTTTTTTTCTCTGTTCAAGTAATGCTTCCATTTCTTTAGCTTTAGCAACTTTATCTTCAGGATCAACTAAAACAATCTGTTTTCCAGCTTTAACACTTAGACCTTTGGTGTAGTTTATAACACTTATTTTTCCTTCAACTTGAGATCTAAGAGTTACAATACGTGATGATTTAGTGTAACCTCTTAAAATTATTTTTTTTGTGAAAGGTTTAACAAATATTTTTTCAACTAGAACATTATTAGTTTTTAGAGAGCTTTCATTTATTTTTTCATTTTCTGTTTTATCAAGATAATTGGAAAAATAAAAAAATATAAAAAGAATAGTTACTAAAATATAAAAATATTTACTTTTAATTAATTTTTTACAGCTTTTTAATTTAGTCATTAGAAATATAGAATGAATCATAGCTTATTAAAATCAAATCTTAAATATAAATATGCTACTAAATATAAGAAGTTTTTAGTATGTTAAAAAGGGGATAAAAAAATTGATCAAAGAAATCAAAAGATTTGCTGCAATTGATCTAGGAAGTAATAATTGTAGATTAGTTATAGTCGAAATAATAAATTCTGAGATTAAGATTTTACAAAACTATTCACAGATCTTAAACCTTGGAAAGAATTTATCTTTTAGTAATGAATTTAGTGATGAGATAATTAATAAAACCTTAAAGGTTTTTAAGATAATTTCTGAAAAGCTTGACTTATATAAAGTCAAAAAATATAGATGCATTGCCACAGAAGCTTGTAGAATATCGATTAATGCAAAAGAACTAATTGAAAAAATTTTAAAATATACTGGTATTGAGGTTGAAATTATTTCCTCCTATGAAGAATCAAGACTATGTTTGAAAAGTTGTTCAAATCATAAAAATTTAGATTATGATTTTAATATGATATTTGATATTGGAGGTGGTAGCACAGAGATAATAATGACTAATGTCTTGAGTGAACACCAGAATAATAACTTTGATTATATTTCTATTCCTTTAGGAGTGGTCAATTATTCTGAAAAAGTATTTTTATCAAGTGAAGAAAAAATTAAAATTCAGTTAAAAAATCAATTAAATTTAATAAAAAATAAAAATGAATTTAGACATAAAAAAATAAATGTAATTGGGTCTTGTGGGACTATCACTAGTTTATGCGCAATTCATAGAAAATTAAGTTATTATGAGAAAAAAAAAGTTGATGATTTTATAATGTCTATTAGTCAATTAAGAAAATCTTGTGAATTAGTAAAAAAAATGAATTTAGATGAAAAAATCAATCATCCATGTATTGGTCATCATAGATATGAATTACTAGATTGTGGAATAATTATTTTGGAAGAAATAATTAATAATTGGGATATTCAGAAAATTTTAGTTTCGGATCGAGGACTGAGAGAAGGAATTATTCAAGATTTTATTAATTGAAATTGAATGAAAAAAATTAAGTTAAAAAAAAAAAATAAAAGCAATAAGTGGTTGTTAAGGCATCTTAATGACGAATATCTTTTAAAAGCAAAACTTAACGGATACCGTTCACGTTCAGCATTTAAATTAATTCAAATAAATAAGAAATTTAAT
>NZFI01000009.1:0-12176 GCA_002690595.1 Rickettsiales bacterium | reverse complement strand
TTTTATTAGCTAATTTTTCTTCTTTTGCTTTATTTTTTTCTATAGTTTTTGCTCTTGGTTTATCTTTTTTTGTTTGAGGATAAATTTTAGGTTTTTCGACTAATCCTTCCAATGATAAAAATTTTGCAACTCTTTCGGTAGGTTTTGCACCAACTGATAACCAGTATTTTATTCTATCTTTTTTAATGCTAAATCTTTCTGGATCTTCTTTATTTTTCATTGGATTGTATGTACCTAGTCTTTCAATAAAACGCCCATCTCTTGGACTTCTTACATCAGCAGCGACAATTCTATAAAAAGGTCTTTTTTTAGAACCCCCTCTTGATAATCTTAAAGCTACAGCCATTTTAATTTCCTTTCTTTTTGCGTTTAATTTTTTTTGTTTAATATCGAACTTATATCGTTTAACTGACTTGGGCCCATCATTGAAGCCATATTTTTATTTTTTCCAAATTTTTTCATCATTTGACTCATTTTTTTAAATTGTTTTAAAAGTTTATTAACATCTTGAACATTTGTTCCTGAACCTTTTGAAATTCTTATTTTTCTGGAAGCTTTAATGATATCAGGAAAACTTTTTTCTTTTTTTGTCATTGAAGATATTATTGCTTTTTGAGATTCAATCATTTTTCCTTTATCAATAGAGTCTTCTAATTTATCTTTAAGTCCTTTCATACCAGGCAGATATTTTATAAGACTCTGTATGCCTCCCATTTTGGTAATTTGATCAAGTTGTGATGAATAGTCAGATAATGTAAACTTTCCTTTAAGAAACTTTGTTTGAAGTTTTTCAGCTTCTTTCTGATCTATTTCAAGTGAAGCTTTTTCTACTAAAGAAACAACATCACCCATTCCTAATATTCTTCCAGCAATTCTATCTGGATAAAATTCTTCAAATTCATTAATTTTTTCACCTACCCCAATAAATTTTATAGGTTTTTGTGTAATTGTTTTCATAGATAATGCCGCACCACCTCTACTATCTCCATCTACCCTTGTTAAAATAATTCCTGTCAAATTTAGTTTTTCCGAAAAATTTTTTGCTGTATTTACTGAGTCTTGACCAGCCATAGAATCAACTACCAGAAGAGTCTCAGTTATTTTTACTTCATTAGAGATTGCTACCACTTCATCCATCATTTTTTTATCAATATGATTCCTTCCTGCAGAGTCAAGAATCAAAACATCGTAGGAATCTTTTTGAGCTTTTTTTTCAGCTCTTTTTAAAATTTCAATAGGCTTTTCTCCTTCAATAATATCGAGGCTGTCAATATTATTATCTTCTCCAAGAGTTTGGAGTTGTTTTTGAGCCGCTGGTCTATAAATATCAAGGGATGCAATCAAGACATTTTTTTTGTTTTTTTCAATTAGACGCTTAGCTAATTTTGCTGTTGACGTCGTTTTTCCTGAACCTTGTAATCCCACCATTAAAATAACTACCGGAGGTGTTGATTTAAAACTTATATCATAATTTTCAGATCCTAATATTCTTATGAGTTCATCATTAACAATTTTAACAACCATTTGACTCGGACTTATACTTTTAAGCACTTCTTGACCGAGTGATTTTTCTCTTATATTTTCAATAAAATTTTTTGTTACATTTAAAGAAACATCTGCCTCTAATAAAGCTATTCTTATCTCCCTTAATGCATTGTCAAGAGAGGATTCATTTATGGTCCCTTGACCTTTAAGCTTATTAAAAACCTCACCAATTTTTTCTGAAAGTGAATCAAACATAATTTTTTTAAACCCAATAATTTTAAAAACAAAAAAAGTCAGTGCACGAAACTCGTGGACCGACAAAATAATCATTGTGTTTATATCAAAAAAATACTAGTTCTTAAAGAAATTTAATCAATTAACAGTAAAATATAACAATGAGTTACTTTTTTTATAAAAAAATGCACGGTCTTGAAAATGATTTTGTAATCATTGATTCAAGAGATGTTTCTTTTTTCCCTAATAGTAATTTTATTAAAAGCCTCTCTGAGAGAAAAACGGGACTCGGGTTTGATCAATTGATTATTATCGAAAATGTTGATGATAAAATTTCGGACTGTAAGATTAAAATTTATAATGCTGATGGTACTGAAGCAGAAAACTGTGGTAATGCTCTAAGATGTGTTGGAAGAATAATGTTCGATCAGTTAAATAAAACAAATGTTATTATAGAGACTAAGGCAGGTTTGATTGATGTTGAGGAAGAAGAAAATGGTTTAATTAGTGTAGATATGGGGTTGGCAAAATTCTCATGGAATGATATTCCTTTAAGCCATCCATTGGACACCTCTAATTTAGATATTGATTTATTTTTCTTAAAAGGAGGATATGCCATTAATATGGGTAATCCCCACGTAGTTTTTTTTGTTAAGGATATGAATCAAAAATTTGAAAAAGATTGTCAAACAATTACAAAAATGAATATTTTCCCTGAAGGAGTTAACATTAATATAGCAAAAATTTTATCAAAAAATGAAATAGAATTAAAAGTTTATGAAAGAGGTTGTGGATTTACCAGAGCATGTGGAACAGGTGCATGTGCCACAGCAACAGTAGCTTTAAAATTGAAACTTTCTGGAAATTATGTGACTGTAAAGATGCCTGGAGGAGTTCTTAACGTAAATTATTTAAATGATGGTCATGTAATTATGACTGGTCCTGTTTCTATGATTTGTGATGGTAAATTCAATGCTAATGATTTTTTAGGTATAGTAAATGAAAAATAAATCGAACGTAATAAATCTTGGTTGCAGATTAAATTCATATGAATCTAGGATTATAGAAAATATTTTAGATAAAAATAAGATTAGTAATACAACTGTTATTAATACGTGCGCTGTAACAAACCAAGCGGTTCAGAAATCTAGATCGGAAATTAGAAAAGCAAAAAAAAAAAATCCAAATAATTCAATAATTGTTACTGGTTGTGCCTCACATATAGAACCATTTTTTTTTAAAAAAATGCCTGAAGTTGAAAGGGTCGTAGATAATAAAGTTAAAACTCAAGAAGTTTATTATAAAAAAAATTTTAATAACTTAATTTCAGAAGTCGATACTAAACTCCGACAATTTCCAAAGGATGTTGATGCTTTTTCTACAAAAACAAGAGCCTTACTACAAATACAACAAGGGTGTGATCATAGTTGCACATTTTGCATAATACCTTTTGGTAGAGGAAACTCAATTAGTTTGCCTTTAGGAGAAATAGTAAAAAGAACGGAAGATATAATTAATTATGGTTATTCTGAAATTGTAATAACTGGAGTTGATATAACATCGTATGGTCATGATTTACCAGGCAAGCCACTATTAGGACAGATTTTAAAGAGATTATTAAAAATAGTTCCAAAAATTACTAGACTTAGACTATCATCCATAGATCCTGCAGAAATTGATGAAGACCTTTTAGATATAATAATAAATGAACCAAAGTTAATGCCACACATTCATTTTTCTGTTCAATCGGGGAATAATTTAATTTTAAAAAGAATGAAAAGAAGGCATTCAAGAGAAGATATTATTAATATTTGTAAATATATAAAGTCTCGCAGACATGAGATGACATTTGGAGCTGATTTTATTGTTGGCTTTCCAACAGAAACTGAAGAATTTTTTATGGAATCAATAGATTGTATTGAAAAATGTCAATTTTCAAATTTACATATCTTTCCTTTTTCACCAAAAAAAGGCACACCAGCATCTAAAATGCCTCAGATAAAAAAAATTTTAAAGACTCAAAGAGCAAGTCTTATGAAAAGTGTTGGACACAAAATAAAAGAAAATCTAATCAAGAAAAAAATAAGTTCTGTAGTTAAGGTTTTATTTGAATGCGAAAAATTAAGCTACACGAATGATTATTTTAAAGTAAGAGTTCAGGAAATATCTAAAAGTAAAAATCAATTTCTTAGAGGTCAATTAGTTGATGTTAAATTAGAGAATTATAATGATGATATTATTTTTGGTAAAATTCTATAATGGTTTTTAATTGGGTAAAAAATTTAAAGAATGGTTTAACAAAGTCGACCAATAAAATCGGCAACGGAATCAAAAATATTTTTCAAAGCAAACCTGTTGATGATTCAACATTAAAAGAGCTAGAAGAACTTCTAATAACTTCTGATATTGGCGTTTCATTTTCTTCTGAAATTATTCAAAAAATCAGTAAGATGAAATTTATTGATTCAAGTGTAGAGTCAGTAAAACAATCAATAGATGATTCAATTATAAAAATTTTAAAACCATTAGAAAAAGAAATAGTTATAAAAAAAAAACCACACGTTTTTTTAGTTGTAGGAGTTAATGGTGTTGGTAAAACTGCAACTGTAGGTAAGTTAGCTTATAAGTTTTCAAATAAAAATTTAAAAGTTGGTGTTGTTGCAGCAGATACTTTTAGAGCAGCTGCTGTGGAACAGTTAGAAATATGGTCAAAGAAAACTGGTTCTATATTCTTTTCAGCAAAAAATAATTCTGATCCAGCCTCTTTGGCTTATTCATCATATCTTGAGGCAAAAGAAAAAAACCTTGATTTATTAATTGTTGATACAGCAGGTAGACTACATAATAAAACAAATTTAATGGATGAATTATCAAAATTAATAAGAGTTCTATCTAAGTTAGAAAAAGGTTCTCCTCATGAAATAATTCTTGTTTTAGATGGTAATACTGGGCAAAACTCAATTAAACAAGCCCAAGTGTTCAAAGATATTTGTGATATCAATAGTTTAATTGTAACCAAGCTAGATGGAACAGCAAAAGGTGGTGTTGTTATTCCTATTGGTCAGACACTGAAAATTCCTATTATTTTTATTGGTGTTGGTGAAAAAAAAGATGACTTAATCGATTTTAGGGCTAAAGAGTTTTCTAAAACTTTATTAGATATGTGAAAAAAACTATTTTGATAACTTCCAAAGTGATGAATTATCATCATCACTAATTAAAAAGATATTTCCGAACTTATCAATTTCAAAATCTCTTATTCTTCTGATATCAGGATGATCTTTAATAATGAATTCTTCTTTAATTATCTTGTTGTTTTTATAATCTAATCTAAATAGCATATTTGCTTTTGTAGCACATACTAGAAGGTCACCCTTCCATTCAGGAAATTCTTTTCCACTATAAAAATCTAAATTACCAACAGCCATTGATGGAACCCAAGTTATGATATTTCTATTATATTTATTTTTAAAAGGGACTTTACCTATACTAAATCCTGCATAAGATCTTCCACCCCATGCAATATCTTTCCATCCAAAGTTCCCTGCATATTTTACTTTTCCAATATTATCTCCACCCATTGGTCCGTGTTGTGAAAAATATATCTCTCCATCATGAGGGGAAATTGTTATACCTTGTGGATTCCTTACCCCAATAACATAAATCTCTGGCAACCAATTAGGGTAATCCCTAAAAGCTGGATTATCTCCAGGTATACTACCGTCTAAATTTATTCTTATTATACTTCCAGGATGTTTTGTTGGATCTTGAGCAATCATTCCTTTACCACGTTCACCAAAAGTTGCATACAAATGATCTCCTTTAATAATAATTCTAGAACCAAAATGTTTATTTATATTTATTTTTGGTTTTCCAATAAGTAAAACTTCTAAATTTATAATTTTATTCCCTTTTAAAATACCCCTAGCGATGGCGGTATTAGAATTTTTATTTTTTCTGCTATCTTCTTTTTTATAATTATGTTTATGACTGTAAGTAAAATACACATATTTTTTATGATACAGTATATCTAAAAGTCCTCCTTGATTACCTCCCCCATTATAATCTATATGTTGAATATCATGTTCAATTTCTTGAGTTTTTCCATTCTTAACATTTATTTTTAAGAGTCTCCCATTTTTTTCTGTAATTAATATGTTTTCTTCGTCTATAAAAGTCATTCCCCAAGGGTAGTTTAGAATATCATTAGTCACTTTTACTAATTTAAACTGCGTATTGGTTTTTTTATATTTTCTATAATCTTTATATCCAGGATTAGAATATGTGAGATTAATATTAAAAAAGTGAAAAATTAAAGTAAAAAAAACAAATCTAAAAATCATATCTTTCATTATAAACAACGATTTTGCTTGTTATAGATAATTGCAAAAAGTATAGCTTGTATCAAAAAATAACTTCCTTGCCACCAGGCACTCCAAAAGGAGAAGTTAACCATAGATGCTGTCCAAAAATAACCATTAAAAAAAATTAAATATCTAGCAAAAGGGTTATAATATTTATTCAAAAAATAAATTATAACAAATAATATAAGTAATAAATATGAAACAGTCCCAAAAAGACCAATTTCAAGTAAAATTTCTAAAAAAAAATTATGAGGGTGACTAGAAATATAAAACATAGTTCCAGTTTGATTATGTCCAATTTCTTTTTGACTTTCTTCAATGAAATTTGATGTATCTGGACCAATACCAAAAATTAAATTTTCTTTAAGTTCACTTTTTGTAAACGCCCACATAATTTGTCTATGTGCATCTATGATATTTGTTGGTACTAAAAAATCTATTTCTGAAATAGGAGAGTTTTTATTGTATTTAGGAATAATATTTAAAAATGTTACTGAAGAAAAAAATAAAACACTTAACAATATTAAAACTCTATTCTTTTTATTTTTGACTAATCTTAGTAATTCAAAAAATAACAATGTTATAAATCCACCAATTAATCCCAGAAAAGCTGAATTACAATTACTTATAAAAGCTAAAGGAAAAATTAAGGGGATTAGAAAATATGAAAAAAATATTTTTTTTCTCTCAATACATTTTTCTATTAATGGGCACAAAAAAACTAAAACCGTCAGAAGATTAACAAATCCTTTATATTTTCTGACTTCTTTAATGGGTTCAAAAATTGATTCTAATTGACTTATATTATATGAGAAAACTAATATTGTTGAGAAACATACTGATAGAAATAAGAACTTAATTAAAAGAATAAGAGATTCTGGTTTATTTCTGAAATTACAAAAAATAAAATAAGAAAAAAGCATAAAGGCAATTAAATATATGAAAACTGGAAAAGACCTTGAAGGGTAAGATGAAGTTATTGAAGATATTAATATAGAAATAAAGCTGATGAAAAAAAGTGGAAAAACTTTATGTTCATAGCCTTTTCTTAACCATTTCTTAATATTTTGTTTATTGTCAAATAACATCAGTAATATTCCTGTAAAAATACAAATTCCAAAAGCTATTGGTGTGTGTAATCTTAAGGAAAAACTTATTCCGATAAATAAACTAGATAATTTTGTTATGTGGGTCACTATTTAGCTACTATAATTAATTAATTAATTTATTATACATTTTACTAAATAAGACTATAAAAATTATTAATTTAATTAGGAGAAAAAATGAAAGAGAAAGAATTTCGAGAATTGCATGGTCTTTTTTTAGAAGATCTTAAGGTTGGACAAGAAGCTATGATTTCAAAAACAGTTACTGAATCAGATATTGTTTTTTTTTCTGGTGTTAGTGGAGATAATAATCCGGTACATATAAGTGATGAATTTGCAGAGAAAACTTTATTTAAAAAAAGAGTTGCACATGGGTTTTTTACTGCAAGTTTAATTTCTACTGTTATTGGAACCAAACTTCCTGGACCAGGGAGTATTTATTTAAAACAATCAATTCAATTTCTTGCACCTGTATTTATAGGTGAAACTATTAAGGTTGTAGTTAAGGTAAAGTATATAAATTTAAAACAAAAAAGAGTAACTTTAGAAACTTACTGTGAAAAAAATAAAGAGAGAATACTTGAAGGAGAGGCTGAGATTTTGGTTCAATCTAAATTAAACTAAATGCAATTAATTAGAACATATAACATCCCTAAGAAAGCCTATGATTCTGTCATTGTTATTGGAAATTTTGATGGTGTTCATCTAGGACATCAATCAGTTATAAAAAATGCAAGATTTTTAGCAAAAAAATATGAAAAAAAACTTGGAATATTAACTTTTGAACCTCATCCAAAATCATTTTTTGGGGAAAAATTATACGATTTTAGAATCACTCCTTTTAGATCAAAGTTTGAGGCACTAAAGAATTTAGATCTTGATTTTTATATAAACATAAAATTCGACGATGACTTTTCTAAATTATCTGCTGAAGACTTTGTATTTAGAATCTTAGTAAAAAAAATGAAAGTATTTTATGTAGTAACGGGCCTTGATTTTGTTTTTGGATATAAACAATCTGGAAATACTGATTTAATAAAAAAAATATCATTTGAATCAAAACTTTTTTCTTTTTCACAAGTTGAAGTGATTAGAGAAAGAAAATATAAAATATCTTCGTCAGAGATAAGAAAGTTCTTATCAAAGGGTGAATTGAGTAAAGTAGAAAAAATTTTAGGTAGAAATTGGTCAATTATATCTAGAGTTGTTCGGGGAGAAAGAAGAGGAAGAAAGATTGGGTTTCCTACTGCAAATTTTAACATAAAAAAATTTTCTGACTTGTGTTTTGGTGTATATAAAGTAGTTATAAAATTTAAAAGTGATTTATCAAATAAAGAATATAATGGTATTGCAAATTATGGAATTAAACCAACCTTCAAAAATATGACACCAGTTTTAGAAGTAAATATTTTTGATTTTGAAAAAAATATATATGGAGAACTTTTAGAGGTAATTTTTATTTCTTTTATTAGAAAAGAAAAAAAATTTAACTCATTAGACGAACTTAAAGTGCAAATAAAGAAAGATATTGAAATGTGTAAAAAAGACAAAAATGACTGAATTTACTAAAACCATTCATCTTCCTAGCACAAGTTTTTCTATGAAAGCTAATTTAGTTCATAATGAAGAAAAATGGATCAAGTTTTGGGAAGAAAACACTGTTAGTACAACATTTAAAAAAGAAAATACCAACAATTTTATTCTTCATGATGGACCTCCATATGCTAATGGTCATTTACATCTTGGTCATGCACTAAATAAGATATTAAAAGACATTATTTGCAGAGCTTATATTAAACTTGGTTTTAATGTCGATTATATTCCAGGATGGGATTGTCATGGCCTTCCCATTGAATGGAAAGTTGAAGAAAAATATAGGAAATCTGGGAAGAATAAAGATGAAATTGATCAAATAAAATTTAGAGATGAATGCAGAAAATTTGCAGCGTCGTGGGTTGAGATTCAATGTGATGAGTTTAAAAGATTAGGAATCTCATGCGATTGGGAAAAGAAATATACTACTATGACGAATGAATCTGAGTCTATAATTGTTTCAGAATTTTTAAAATTTCTTGAGGATGGTAGATTATACTTAGGTCATAAACCAGTAATGTGGTCTGTTGTAGAAAAGACTGCGCTAGCTGAGGCTGAAGTTGAATATCAAGAAAAAAAGTCGACTTCAATTTATGTAAAATTTCCAATAAGAAAAAGTAATAAAGACGCCGTGAAAGATGCAAGTATTATTATCTGGACAACAACTCCGTGGACTCTTCCGGGTAACCGTGCAATAGCTTTTTCTGAAAAACTTGATTATAAATTAATATTATTCACTGAAGATTTTATAGAACTAAATATAAAAAAAAATGAAAAAATAATTTTTGAGAAAAAACTCCTTAAAGTTTTCTTTGAAAAATATGGAGTCGAAAATTATAAAGTTTTAGATGAATTTAAGGGAGATTATTTAGAAAAAACTTTTTGTGAACATCCACTTAAAAAAAATGGTTTTAATTTTTTAGTTCCATTGTTGTCTGGTGAGCATGTTACAGATGAAACTGGTTCTGGTTTTGTTCATATTGCTCCTGGTCATGGTCTTGAAGATTTTGAAATAGGAAAAAAATTTGGATTAGAAATCCCAAAGACAGTTGAAAATAACGGAACTTATTCAGCTAATGTCCCATTTTTTTCTGGTAAGCATATATTTAAGGTTGAAAAAGAAATAGTAGACAAATTAAATGATGAAAAAATGTTATTATGTTCTAGTGACTTTAACCATAGTTACCCACATTCTTGGAGATCTAAAGCTCCATTAATTTATCGTGCCACGTCTCAATGGTTTATTTCTATGAAAGAGAAGGATCTGAGAGAATCTGCACTTAAAGCTATTGATAAAGTTAATTGGATTCCAAAAACTAGTAAGAACAGAATCTTATCAATGGTTTCGGAAAGACCTGATTGGTGCGTTTCAAGGCAAAGATCCTGGGGTGTGCCAATTACAATATTTGTTAATAATAAAACAGGTGAACCTTTGATAGATAAAGAAGTAAATAAAAGAATAGTTTCAAAAGTTTATGATAAGGGTACTGATATATGGTTTTCAGGAAGTAAGGAGTTGTTTTTAGGTTCAAACTATAATTTAGAAGAATTTGAAAAAGTCACAGATATACTCGATGTTTGGTTTGATTCTGGTTCAAGTCATGCATTTGTATTAAAAAATAGGGGTATAAAAGAAAAATCAGATTTATATCTAGAAGGGTCAGACCAACATAGGGGTTGGTTTCAATCATCTTTACTTGAATCTTGTGCTATTTATGGTGATAGTCCTTTCAAGACGGTTTTAACGCATGGGTTTGTATTAGACGAAAAAGGAAAAAAAATGTCAAAATCAATGGGCAATGTAATTTCTCCTGAGGATGTTATAAAAAAATATGGAGCTGACATTTTAAGACTTTGGGTTTCAACTAGTAACTATAATGAAGATCTCAAAATAAGTTATCAAAGTTTAGATAGGCAAACAGAAATATATAGAAAAATCAGAAATTCTCTAAGGTTCTTACTAGGTAATTTGAAAGATTGGAATAATAAAGAAATAATTGAACATGAAGAACTTCCATTACTAGAAAAATATATAAGACATGAAATATATAAGATCCATTCAACTGTTATAGAAAGTTTTAAAAAATATAATTTTCATAAAGCTTTTCAGCTCATTTCAAGTTTTTGTAATAATGAACTTTCCTCGTTCTTTTTTGATATAAGAAAGGATGTTCTTTATTGTGATCCTTTAAATTCAAAATCACGATTTTCTTCAAGGACAGTAATGGTTGATATTTTTAAAAATTTAATAAATTGGCTTTCTCCAGTATTAGCATTTACCTCTGAAGAAGCATGGCAATGTTGGAAAAAAGAAATACAGAATGAAGAAGAAAAAAGTTGTCACGAAGTTCATTATAAAAAATTACCAGAAAATTGGAAAAATAATGAGTTAGAAAAGCAATGGGGCTTTATTAAAGTTATTAGAAAAGCAGTAAGCTATTTTATTGAAAAGAAAAGAGAGCAAAAAATTATAAAATCTAGCCTTGAGGCAAAACCATATATTTATCTGGGTAACAAAAACTTAAAACAATCGATAATAGGAGTAGATCTCAAGGAGATCTTAATTACTTCTGATGTTCAAATTGTTGATGAAAAAGGTCCAGGATTTGAAACTTATGAAGAAGATAATGATATTGCGATAAAGATTGAACTTTTTGATGGAGTTAAATGTAATAGATGTTGGAAAATATTTAAATTTAATGGACAAAGCTCTGAAAGCTTTATTTGCAAAAGGTGTAAAGATGCAATTAATACCAACCTCTAATGCAGCTTATAAATTTTATTGTTATCTTATTTCAGGTTTTATTTTTAGTTTAGACCAAATTTCTAAATATTTTGTTTTTCAAAATAGTGATTTTTTTTTTCAAGGCATAAACTTGATTCCTGGACTTAATTTGGTTTATGTTCAGAACAAAGGAATAAGTTTTGGATTATTATCAAGTCTTAATATTTCATTTTATTTAGGAATATTTTCTTTTTTAATAAGTTTCTTTATTATTTTATGGATTTGGAAAATAAAAAATAGAAAAGAAATAATTGCATTAAGTTTTATACTTGGAGGTGCAATTGGTAATGGATATGATAGAGTGGCAAGTCTTTATGTAATTGATTTTATTGATTTTTATATTGGTAGTTTTCATTGGCCAGCATTTAATTTTGCAGATAGCTTTATAACCATAGGTGCTATTATATATATATTGGGCTCTTTTGATAAAAATCGTATATTAAAAAAATAAAATACTCTTTTCAAAAAAACAAAGTAATGCTAATAGTATACTAACTATTATACTAAATGTACTTGAATTTTTGATTTTAAAAACAATATATAGTGTACTAACAATGACAATTAGTAAAAAAAATCATTATATATCCAGATGCTTATCAATTATAATTT
>NZFI01000008.1:0-7922 GCA_002690595.1 Rickettsiales bacterium | reverse complement strand
TTTTTTTTAAAATTTAAAACTTTTTCACTTAGAGAAATTTTTCGTATGTTATTATTTAGTAGTACGAGAAATATTCTTTTATACCTATTGTAATCATCTTGTCTATTTTCGAAGCATAAATCATTTTCAAAAAGAATTAAGTAATCATTTATTTTTTGTTTATTTGCCGTTAAGTAGATTTTTTCTAATGGATAATTTATAACCTCTTTTTTAGGAAATGCTGTTTCATTAAGAACAATATTTGAAAATTTATTTTGAGTATATTTACTTATATTCCATGATTTTGCTAAATAATGCTTTCCTTTAGTTTGTAATCCTGCAATCCATCTCCAGCTTAATGTATTAGATGCAGAGTCTCCATCAAATAAATGTTCCATAAAAAATTTTGCACCTAATTGCCATGGTAAATTTAAAGTAAATATCCAAATGCTGGCAAACCACATTCTTGTATGATTATGAAGATAGTTATAATTCTTTAATTCTTTCACCCACTCATTAAAACATGAAATATTCGTATTTCCTTTACATGCATTTATATAATTTTTGTGATCATAAATTAAATTAGTTGAGTTTAAAAAATCTTTCCAAACTTTAGGTCTGTTTTCCAACCAACCTTTCCAATAAACCCTCCAAAAAATTTCTTGAACAAACTTTTCAACATTATTTAATTTATATTTTAAAAGTATTTTTTTTATTATTGTGAATTCATTTAGTATTCTATGTGAAATAAATTTTGAAAGATTAGATACGTTGTTTCTTTTTTCTGTTCCAAAGTCATAATTTCTTAGTTTACTATAATTTAAAATATCTTTGTTTAGATAATCTGTTAATCTTGAATTAGCATGATTGTAAATTTTTTGATTTTGCATTTTATAATAAATAGTTTAATTAATTTAAATTACATTATTTTTATAATTAAAAATTAAAATAAGGAGATTATTATGGAAAGTGGATTGCTTGCTTGGTTAGCATTTGCTCCCATTTTGTTTGCAGGGATACTTTTAGTTGGTTTAAGAGTTGCAGCAAAATATGCTATGCCTATAGTTTTTATTCTAACATCTTTAATAGCTTACTTTTTTTGGGGAGTAAGTGATTTAAGAATCTTAGCATCAACCATTCAGGGCTTAATAATAACCGCAGGTATTTTATGGATTATATTTGGAGCAATTATGCTTCTTAATACGCTTAAATATTCTGGAGCAATAACGACAATTAGAAAAGGTTTTTCAACAATCAGTCCAGATAGACGTGTTCAAGTAATTTTAATAGCATGGTTATTCGGATGTTTTATAGAAGGTGCATCAGGATTTGGAACTCCTGCTGCAGTTGCAGCACCTTTAATGGTTGCTGTTGGTTTTCCAGCATTAGCAGCAGTAGTATTTGGTATGATGATACAGTCAACACCAGTTTCATTTGGTGCGGTTGGAACTCCTATGATTGTTGGTGTTCAAGGAGGTTTAGATAAAATATTTTTAACTGAAAAACTTATGCAAAAAGGTCTTGAATGGAATTCATTTTTTAAGATTATAGTTTCAGAAGTTGCAATTATTCATGCTATTTGCGGAACTTTTATGCCGATTCTATTAATAATGGTAATGACTAGATTTTTTGGAAAAAATAAATTGTGGACAGAAGGTTTTTCAATTATACCTTTTGCAATTTTTTCAGCATTAAGTTTCACAGTCCCATACGTTCTTGCTGGAATTTTCCTTGGTCCAGAGTTTCCTTCAATAATAGGAGGTTTGATAGGTTTAGCTATAGTTACTATTTCAATAAAGTTTAAATTTTTAGTACCAAAAGACTCTTGGGACTTTCCACCTCCCTCGGAATGGCCAACGACATGGTTAGGAAATATTCATATATCATTTGATGATAATAAAAGAAAAAAAATAAGTAGTTTAATGGCCTGGGCTCCATATGTACTTCTTGCTTTATTATTAGTTTTTTCTAGGACTTTTGAGCCGTTTACTGATTTTTTAAAGTCAGTTAACATAAATTTTATTAATATTTTTCATGAAGAAAAAATAAATGCTAGTTTTCAAATTTTATATTTACCTGGTGGTATACTTATATCAGTATGTGTCGCTACATTTTTACTCTATCGGATGAGTTTTACTGAGATTTCAGAAGCATTAAAAGATTCAATAAAAACTTTGTATGGTGCTGGGTTCGTTCTAATATTTACTGTTCCTTTGGTAAGAATTATGATAAACTCTGGGATAAATACAAATGATATTGTTAGTATGCCAATAGCAATGGCGGAGGGTATGTCAAATTTAATGGGACAAATTTATCCCATGTTCGCTCCTGCTGTTGGAGCTGTAGGTGCATTTCTTGCTGGATCAAATACAGTTAGTAATTTAATGCTCAGTCAATTTCAATTTGAGACAGCCAATCTACTGGGATTATCAGGAGCATTAATGGTTGCTGCTCAAAGTGTTGGTGCAGCAGCAGGGAATATGGTTGCGATTCATAATGTTGTAGCAGCATCAGCAACAGTGGGTTTACTTGGAAAAGAAGGAGAAACCTTGCGTATTACTATAATTCCTACTATTTACTATCTATTTTTTTCTGGGATAATTGTTTTATTTTTAAACTATGTTTTTGAACTAAAAGATCCATTAATTAATTCTTTATAAGTAAAAAAAATAAAAATAATAATATTTTATTTATCATACGTCATATTAATTCTTAAAGAGGTTAGATAATGGATCCATTTACTCAAGGTTTACTCGGCGCTAGTTTTGCGAGTTCATTTTCAAAAAACAAAAATCGAAAAGTTAAAGCTTTATGTGGTGCCTTAGGTGGTATGGCTCCAGATTTAGATGTATTAATTTTTTCAGTCAATGATCCTTTGCTATTTCTTGAATATCATAGACACTTTACCCACTCAATTTTCTTTGTACCATTCGGAGGACTATTAGTTTCCATATTCCTATATTTTTTTTTAAGAAATATAATCTCATTTAAAAATATTTTTTTATTTTCGACACTAGGTTTTTTGACACATGGATTACTTGATGCTTGTACTAGCTATGGTACTAACCTTTTTTGGCCTTTTTTTAATCATAGAGTTGCATGGAATATAATATCAATCATTGATCCTATATTTACAATTACTTTACTTACTTTCTTAATTTTATATTTTTTAAGAAAATCAATTTTTTTAATGCGTATTGGTGTAATTCTATCTTTTTCTTATCTTATTTTTGGTGTTGTTAAATATCAACAAGTAAAAAACTATATGTTAAATATTTCTAATTTAAGAGAACATAAGCTTGAGAGATTATTACTTAATCCAACTTTTGGTAATAATTTCTTATGGCGTAGCGTTTATCAATCAGATAATTATTATTATGTAGATGCAGTATATATGCCTTTATTTTCTGACTCTATTTTTAAAGAAGGAGAAAAAATAAAAGTTATTGATAAAGAAATAGTATTCCCTGAATTAACTGATAGTTCAATTCAAAGAAATGATATAAAAAGATTTTCTTTCTTTTCACAAGATTTTATTTATTTACATCCAAACTATGAAAATGTCATAGCTGATTTAAGATACGGAACACTTCCATATGACAGTAATTCATTATGGGGAATTAAAATTGATATTGATAATAAAGATGAACATGTTAGTTTTAAGAATTTGAGAAATTTTAATAGTAATAATTATAAAGAGTTTTGGTTAATGTTAAATGGTGTTTTTTAATAGAAAAATTAAATAAAAACTATGGCTAAAATATTTTATAAATTTATTTTAATGGAATGATATTTTTTTTTTTAAAGATTTTTATAATAAATTTTTTTTTAATTTCCAATTTTTCTATCGCTGATGAAAATCAGTATTATAAATATGATGATAATATAGTTAATGAAAAAACATATTCTGGTCCGATGGGTATGGGATTAATAAGATCCTATGAGTTAAAACAGAAAAAAATTTGCATCTACAATACAATCAATGGTCAGAAAAAAATAGTCTTAGAAAACAAGTCTTCTATTTGTCCTAAAAAATAAAATGAATTATTCAGTGATTAGGAAATATTAAAAAATTTATTTAAGGCTATCAGTTATCGGATTTTCAATTAAATATTTCTCATAAAATTCTTTTTCTAAAATTTCCATGATTTTTTCATTGGTAATTTTATTAATTATTGCTTCTTTTTCCTCATAGATTTTTTGACAATTTAATGATGTTTCTCTTGATATGACTATATCAATAAAATCATTTTCAAGTGCATTTTTTGCTCTTAAAACTGGTTCTAACTTTGCTTTAGTACATTTTGAAATAAATTTAGTTTTATACTTTTCTAAATCATCAACTATTGTCATAAGTTGATTAAATGTTAGTTTTGGTTTTTTTACGATTATAAACTGACCCTTTACTTTAGTTTTTAATTTTAAATTATCTAATTCAGAAATTATCAAATCTATATAATCTACATTATAAACTATAATTCTAAAATTGCTTTTAGTTGTATCATTTTTAATTTCTGCTAAATCAGAAATTCTTCTATACTTATTATTTATATTAAACCTTAATTTTTTTATTTCTTGAAAATAAAAAGTATCTCTACGAATATTTTTTAAATATATTTTATATTCGTTGACCAAACTATCCAGAAGATTAAGAGCTTGTATTGAATAATTTTCTGATTCAACCACCCCCCCTCATTAATAAACTCAGTAACAATGTTATTATTTAAAATACAAACACATAACATAATATACTAAATAATTGTTATTATATCTATGTTTTTTTTTAAGGAACTAATTTAGAATTTTTTAAGCGAAAAAAAATATTATACAAATTATCATTTTTTACTAACTCCAATTTACCTTTAATATTTACCGCATCATAAGTATATTCTACAGGACTTTTTGCATGAACTTCGATTGTTAAATTAGAGGAAACATGAGGATGATATGGACAGCTTATTGGAAAAGGATTTAATAAAAAAAGACTTTGTTTTTCTCCTTGTTCTAATGGAAACATATACCCTTGAATTAAAATCTCCTTACCATTAAGTTTTTTAACTTTTTCCTTAAATCGTGGTCTAACTCCTAACCAGTCATACCCTTCTTTGTCTGTAAAAGTATATTCTATCATACCAGTTTCACCAAAAATCTGCCAAGATGTTCCGTTTTTAGGCATATCAATAAAATCATCTATACTTGATAGTAAATCATTTAATTCTATGGACTGTTCACTTAAAATATTTTTTAAAAGAGAATTATTTGATTCTGTATTTTTTTTTAAAAAAAAATAATTTAACCCATATGAATTTTTAAAAGTTAATGTCAAACTTAAGAATACAAAAATAAAAAAATTTAATAGTTTCATAATGTTTTTTTTATTTATTTAAAATAGATATTTCAAGTAATTTTTCATGTAGTGAGAGAAAGTTGATTTGCCAAACTAATTTTTGAATAACGATAAGCTGGAAATATTGCTGCAATTAAACCAGCAATAAAGACTGTTGAAATAATTAGGAAGAAATTTAGGTTAAAGTTAAAATTTGCATGACTAATATTTAATGGTGTTATAATCTCAGTTAAGAGTAAAAATCCTCCTAAGGCAAAAATAATTCCTATAATAAGACCATTCAAAACAATTATCATTCCTTCAAGAGTAATAATTTTAAAAATTCTATTTTTAGAATAACCTATTGCTCTTAATATTGATAAATCTCCCATACGATTTTCTAAATTCCCTGCTAAACCCGAAAAAATACTTAATGCTGAAAAAGAAATTAGTATGATTGAAAGTATTGTGAAACTTTTTGAACCAAAACCTAACATTGATGTAAGACGTATTATTTCTAAAGCAGGATTAGCTGCTTGAAAAGTACTTTCTTTATTTATTAAACGCGGAAGATTAATATTAGCAATTGGTGAGTTTGTAGTTATTAAAAAAGCTGTAATTTCAGGTGATCTTAATGTGTATTTATTATCAGAGTTTTTTTGAATTTTTCTTTCATCATGTCCTAATTCATTTTCGTTTTTGTTGTGCTCTATATGTTCTTTTTGCCCTCCGTGTTCTTCATGTTCTGTATGCTCTAAATTCTCTTCATGCGTTGCATGCCCTTTGTGTTCTTTATATTCTTGGTGATCTTCACGCTTCTGATTAGTTTCATGATGTTCATGAATATTATTAATATTTTCATGTCCATGAATTTCTAATACTGAATCTAAAGATGTTAATATTAACCTATCAAGAACAGTTCCTGTAGTTTTCATAATACCTGTAACTTTATATTTTATATTATCGTGTATACTTCCGCCATCTACTAGTCCATGAGCTCCTTGAAACTCATCATTAATCTTCATTTTTACGGAAGAACCAATTACAGTTTCAAATTTTTTTGTCCAAATTTTTCCTTTAGAAATTTCAGCATTATAATGATCCATATAATCAAGTGTAGTACCAACAATACGATATCCTCTCCAGTTATCTCCCAATGCAAGAGGAATAGCTTTTTTTATTTGTGGATTAGCAATTATCTTTTTAGCTAAATTATAATCGATATTCCCATTAGGTATATCAATGTGGTATACTGAAGATAATACAAGTTGAAGTGGACTTCCTTTTGCGCCAACTACAATATCAATTCCTTTTCCATCAGAAATTAAACGTTTATTAAGATGATCTCCAAACTGGGTGATTATAATTGCAATAGAAACACCAAATGCAGTTAATAGAATTGATAATAAACTATTTAGCCATTTAGATTTTAATGAATAAAAAACAAAACTTAAATCACTCATAATTAGATCTCCAATATATCAGAAAAATATTTTTTTATTCTTTTATCATGTGTGGATACAATTAAAGTTGCATTAGTTTTTTTTGATTGTCTTAATATAAGTTCTATAACTTTTTTGGCATTTACTTCATCTAATGCTGAAGTAGGTTCATCAGCAAAAATTACCTTTGGTTTATTTGCTATGCCTCTTGCGATAGCAACTCTTTGTGATTCACCAACACTTAGATTCTTTGCTATTTGTTTATTTTTTCCAGATAAAGCTAGTTCACTTATTAATTCATTCATGTTTAGAAAATGAGATTTTTTTTTTGCTAATAAAATATTTTGTTTAATATTTAGATGTTTTATTAGATGAATTTTTTGAAAAATTACTCCAAAATTTTCAGAACGCAGACTATCTAATTCATGTTCAGTTAAAAATGAATAGTTTTTATTTTCAAAAATAATTTCCCCAAATGAGGGTTTTAATAGACCAGCCATTAAATTAATCAAAGTTGTTTTTCCTGAGCCTGAGGGACCTAAAATTAAGAAATGTTTATTTTTTCTAATAATAAAATTCTTTTTTTTAAGTATTAGCTGATTTTTTGATTTATATTCAAGATTTTTAATTTCAAATAACATTTATGAATAATTTAAATTCTTGTTTAATTCAACATTCTGTGCAGTATAATATTTTCTATGTTCAATTCAATTAATAAAATTAAAGCTTTTTTATGAAAAAAGAAATTATAAATAAAGCTATACAATTTTGTTTAGAAAACAAACATAGATTAACTAAACCTCGATTAGAGGTTTTAAGGATTATTTCTCAAAGTAAAAAGCCTATTAAAGCTTATGAAATTTTAAAGGTTCTCAGTAAAGTCATAAAAAAACCAAAGCCACCAACAGCCTACAGAGCTATAGAGTTTTGGTTAAAATATAACTACATTCATCGAATTGAAAGTTTAAATGCTTATTTAATATGTAAAGCAGATCATTTGCACAAAGGTTCACAATTTTTGATTTGTAATGATTGCGGAAAAGTAATTGAGTCACATTTATGTGAACTACCAGAATCATTGAAAATTAGTAGTCGAAAAAATACTTTTACTCCAAAATCTTGGAATCTTGAGATTAATGGAACTTGCAATCAATGTATTTAAAACTCTATTTTTT
>NZFI01000007.1:0-8909 GCA_002690595.1 Rickettsiales bacterium | reverse complement strand
TCCATTTTTTGTTTTTTTATCAAATTTTAATAATTCTAAAAAGTTATTTAATTCTGGTTTTATTTTAAAGTCTTTAAGATTATATTGAAGATTTAATTTTCCAAAATGTTTTTGACATTTATCTAAAACTTCTGGTTTGCAAAGATTAAGTTTAACAGAGAGTTTTATAGCTAGGATAATCCCAATTAAAACAGCTTCTCCATGTAAGATTTTATTTGAAAATTTATTTATTGACTCTATTGCATGTCCAAAAGTATGTCCTAAGTTTAACAAAGCCCTTATTCCAGTCTCTTTTTCATCTTTTGAGACTATCTTTGCTTTTATTAAACAACTAGTTCTTATAGCATGAGAACATGCATTGGGATTCAAATCTATGATATCTTTTCCATTAATAATCAACCAATTAAAAAAATTTTTATCTGCAATCAATGCATACTTAATAACTTCTGCGTATCCAGCAGTTAATTCTCTTTTTTTAAGTGTTCTTAGAGTATTTAGGGAACTTATAACTGCAATAGGCTGCTTAAATGTCCCAACTAAATTTTTACCATATTTAGTATTAATAGCTGTTTTCCCACCCACTGCACTGTCAACCTGAGCTAAAAGAGTTGTTGGAACCTGAATAAAAGGTAGACCTCTCAAAATTAGACTTGATACTAATCCAACTAAATCACCTATTACACCTCCTCCTAAGGCAATTAATAAAGTGTTTCTATCAATTTGAAATGATAATATTTTATTTGATAATAATTCAAGATAATAAAAACTTTTAGTTTTTTCACCAAAAGGTAAAACTACTGATTCAACTTTTTTACTTTTTAGGGAATCCTTAAACTCTTGAAGATAATATTTTGAAACATTATTATCAGTAACGATTATAATTTTTGAATACTTACCAAGTGATTCAATAATTTTACCTACTTCTAAAATTAAATTTTCTCCAATAAATATTGGATAACTTCTTTTACCAAGTTTTACAATAATCTTTTTCTTTATCACTGTTTTAAATTCATTTATATATATTCCAATATCTTATCAATTATTTCAGGAATTAGTTTATTATTTACATTGACTCTTATATGTGCGAGTTTATAGTATTTAGTTCTTTCTTTTAAGATATGTTTTAATCTATCTTCAATGTTATAGCCTTCAAAAAGAGGTCTGTTTTTTGTATTGTTTTTTAGTCTGTTAAACAAAGTTTTAAAACTTGCATCTAACCAAATTGAAGTTGAGTTCTTAATTATAAAATTTCTTAATTTTTCGTTAATAAAGGCTCCCCCACCGATAGATAAGACTTTATTTCTTTTTTCTAAGATTATTTTTTTTATTATTCTCTCTTCTGCCTCTCTAAAATACTTTTCACCAAATTGTTTAAATATTTCTGGAATACTATGACCTGTGGCATTTACAAAATATTGATCTGAATCTGCAAAGCTTAGGTTAAGTCTTGATGCTAAATTTTTTCCTATAGTTGTTTTTCCAGAACCCATCATCCCTGTTAAAATAATTGTTTTATTATTATAATCCATAATTCTATATACTAAGATGAAAATTAATCATGTTGATTAAAATGATTAATTCAGCTAAGAATCTATTAATAAAAGTATCAAAATATTGGTGATTATTAAATGAATAAAATAATATTAAGGACTTTAATTTCCGTTTTAGCAGTTTTTTTCTTATTTCTCCTTTATTTAGGAAATACTGAAGTCATAATCAATACAAAATTAATAGAAAAAGAGTTGAAAATTAATGATAATTAAATCGTTTTTAATGTTGCTAATCTTGATTCTTCCAGCATCTAATTACTCTCAAGAATCAACAATAAATAATAATTATAATTTTAAACTATCTGATATTAAATATGAAAAATTAGTTTCATTAGGTGTTGAGGATTCTGAAGTAAATTCAAATTTAAGTAATATTTTTTTAAATCAATCTTACGATTCGATAAAAGAATTCCTTAGCTCCTTGCCAGTTACTAGTTCTAATCACCTTGTGCAAAGACTTATTTATAAAATTCTTATTTCTCAATATAATCTTGGGGATGATCAATTAACTGATGAGGAAGATCAAACTCTATTTGAAATTAAAATAAGCAAATTATTTGATACGGCAAGATTTGTAGAAATAGATAAAATATATTCCAAAACACCACCAGAATATGAAAATGATAGAATAAATTTGAAAAAAATTGAAGCTTTTTTTCTTAGAAATGAATATAGAAATGGATGCGAATTTTTACAAAAAAGAGATTCTAAAAAATCACATATATTCGGTAAGTTCAATATAATTTGTAATATTATTAATGAAGATTTTGAAAGGGCAAGATTTAACATATCACTTTTGAAAGAAAAAAATATACCTGGTGATAATATCTTCATTGATCTTTGTTATAATATTATGGGTGACTTAAATATTTCAAAATCTAAGCTAAAATCTGAAAACTTAGAACAAATTTCGACTTTAAATCCAATTTTATTATCATCACTTCAGATTGCTGAAATTTCTCCAAATTTTGAGCATATTAAAAATGCAACTTCAAGTACATTAACATTTATATTATCTAGTCCTTCATCTACAAGTGAAATAAAACTATATACTGCTGAAAAATTAATCGTTCAAAAAAGGATAAAAGATGAAATGTTAGCAGAAATTTATCAATTAACTTCATTTGAACAAGAGGAAATTAATAATGCTTTGAAAGAATATAAAACTCAATCACCAGTAAGAGCAAGGTCTTTACTTTATCAAGCAATTATTAATGAAGATAATCGAGATTTAAAATTTCAATTAATTAAAGCATTATTAAAACAATCTAAAACTGATAAGTTATTTGCAAGTATTTCTTATCTTGTTAAAGATTCAATCTCATATGAAAACCTTAAAAATTTATCTTTTGAGGATAAAAACTTGATTTTAGATATTTTTATTTCAGTGAATGAGTATGAGAAAATGGAAGAGTTTTTGACACTCCATTGTTTTGAAAATGGAGAATTAAATAAGAAATTTTTATTAAAAGTAGTTTCTTTGAATTTAATTAAACATATTGAAAAAGGAGTTTACTTTGATGTGACGGAACTTAAAAATTTATTTGATGAATTTTTGTTAAATCAAAAAGATTTAATTCAAATTAAAAATATTATTTTGATATCATCATTAATTATTGACTTAGATGAAGTTTTAATTAACAAAATAACTAAAATTAATAGAATTTCTCGACCCGAAGAAATTGAAATTAACGCATCTAATATAGTTGCAAACTTAAATTTTTTAGAAAAAAAAAAATATTTTAATAATTTGTATGCAATTTTTGGAATTTTAGAAAATAAAAATATTGATGAATTGAATTCTGTTCAACTATATCTAATTTTAAAGATTTTTAAAGATTTAGAATTTGAAGAAGAGTTTAAAATATTGGCTAAAAAATTACTGCTTTAAAATTATGATAGAGAAACAAGATAAATTGAATATTGAAGAGTATATTGAATTTTTACTTGCAGAAAAAAATTTATCCAAAAATACCCGAGATTCTTACTTAAATGACTTAAATCAGTTTCATAAATTTTTTAAAGATAAATTTTTTGATAAGATAACTGAATTAGATATTAAACAATATATAGAATTCTTATCTTCAAATTATTCCTCAACTACTCATGCAAGGAAACTTTCAACACTTAAACAATACTATTCTTTTCTTATTGATGAAAAAAAATGCGAATACAATCCAATGCTTAATTTTAGTTTTCCAAAAAATAAAAAGAGGTTACCTAAAGTTTTATCTGAAGATGAAATTAATTTATTAATAGATAGTAGTTATGATGACCATTCAGATAGTGGCATACGTCTGAGCCTTATGTTAGAAATTCTATATGCAACGGGTATCAGAGTTTCTGAATTAGTAAGCCTTAAAGTTTCTTATATAAGTGAAGATTTTTGCAGTTTATTGATTTTTGGTAAAGGGGATAAAGAGAGATATGTTCCTTTGACAAAAAAAGCAATTTCTTCTTTAAAAAAATATCTTAGTGTAAGAGAAAATTTTATTAAGAAGCATAAGGATAATGGCTTCTTATTTCCATCTATCTCAAAGACTGGTTATTTGTCAAGAAACCGTTTTTTCCAAATATTAAAAACATACGCGAATGAGAAAAATTTTCATCCAGATCAAATTTCTCCACATATTATTAGACATTCATTTGCAACTCATCTTCTTGATAGAGGGGTCGATTTGAGAACAATTCAGAGCACTCTTGGTCATTCAGATATTTCAACTACACAAATCTATACTCATGTACAGACAAAAAAATTGAGAAAAATTTTAGAGAAAAAACACCCACTTAAATCAAATTTTAAAAAACTAATTAAATTTTAAAATTTAATTAGTTTAAAATAATAATAAATTATAGTAAAAAGTTTAAAATAATTAAATAAACTTGAAGAGGAAATAGTATGAGTTTTAAAATAATAGAACAGGCTAAACCAAGATTGAATAGAAGCGAATTAGCTGTGCCAGGAAGTAACCCAGCGTTATTTGAGAAGGCAGCTAAAAGTAAAGTAGATGTAATTTTTTTAGATTTAGAGGATGCAGTTGCTCCTGATGAAAAAGAACAAGCTAGAAAGAATATCATTGAGGGGCTTAATGATATCGATTGGAATGGAAAAACAATGTCGGTTAGAATAAATGGTTTGGATACTCACTTTATGTATAGAGATGTAGTTGATTTAATTGAAAAAGCTCCAGGTAAATTAGATTTAATTATGATTCCTAAAATTGGAACTATTTCAGATGTTTATGCACTTGATATGTTATGTACCCAAGTTGAAGATGCAATGGGCCTTTCAAAAAGACTTGGATTTGAATTAATTATTGAAACAGCTTTAGGAATGCAAAACGTTAATGAAATAGCATCTTATTCACGTAGATTAGAATCTTTGCATTTTGGAGTTGCAGATTATGCTGCATCTACTAAGGCAAAAACAACAGTCATTGGTGGTCCAAATCCTAATTATCATGTTTTGACTGATAAAGACGAAAAGAAACCTAGAGAAAAACATTGGGGTGATATGTGGCATCATGCAGTTTCAAAAATGGTTATTGCTGCTAGAGCCAATGGTCTAAGACCAATTGATGGTCCTTTTGGAGATTTTAGTGATCAAGATGGTTATCGAGCACAAGCAAACAGATCTGCAACTCTTGGATGTGAGGGTAAATGGGCTATTCATCCTAGTCAAATTGATTTAGCAAATGAAGTTATGAGTCCATCAGATAAGGAAATAAACCAAGCTAAGAGAATACTTGAAGCTATGGCTGAGGCAAAAAAAGAAGGTAAGGGTGCTGTTTCTTTAGATGGAAGACTGATTGATATTGCGTCCATAAGACAAGCAGAAGTTTTAGTTGAAAAAGCTAAGTTAATAGAAGGAAAATAAAAAATTTTCAAATGCAAAACTTTCTTGATTTTGAAAAGCCTTTACTAGAAATACGAACTAAAATTGAAGAATTGAGGCATCTTAAAGATGATAGCAAAAATATAGCGAATGAGCTGACATCTTTACAGGATAAATTTGATAAAAAATTGAATGAGATTTATTCAGATCTCTCTGCATGGCAAAAAGTAAAGGTTTGTAGACATCAGGATAGACCAAAATTTTCTGATTATATTAATAATATATTTGAAAGCTTTTTGTGTTTATCTGGAGATAAACTTTATAGTGAAGATTCAGCTCTAAAAGGTGGATTAGCAAATTTTCAAGGAAATACATTAGTTGTTTTAGGAAATGACAAAGGAAATAATATAGATACTAGAGTACAAAACAATTTTGGAATGGCTAAACCAGAGGGTTATCGTAAAGCAATTAGATTGATGGATCTAGCAAGAAAATTTGACTTTCCTGTTGTATCTTTTATAGATACGCCTGGAGCGTTTCCCGGAGTTGACGCTGAAGATAGAGGACAGTCTGAAGCCATTGGAAGTTCAATAAGAAGTTGTTTAGAGTTAAATACACCTATTTTTTCATACATTGTTGGTGAAGGCGGTTCAGGAGGTGCAATTGCTCTAGCAACAGGAAATGAAGTTACAATGTTAGAACATTCAGTTTATTCTGTTATTTCTCCTGAGGGTTGTGCATCAATTTTATATAGAAATTCAGAAATGTCTGAAAATGCTGCAGAGTCTTTAAAATTAACAGCACAAGATTTGTTTCAATTAAAAGTAATTGATGAAATTATCAAAGAACCCCTTGGTGGTGCTCATAGAAACGTTCAACAAACTTGTGAATATGTGAAGATTTCTCTGTCAAAAAACTTAAATAAATATAAAAATAAAACTAAAGAAGAAATTAAAGAACATCGAGAAAAGAAATTTTTAGAAATGGGAAGAGAATTCTTGGAAATTTAAAATTTTTTTTGTAGAACAATTAACGAAAGTCTCATTCTATATTCTTTAGAATGCTATTAGTAATTTTTAAAAAAAATTATTTATTAAAGAAAATATGTTTTCAACGGTGAAGAATTTCATGGAGTTAATTCGTAACTTTTCCACAACAATTTTTATATTTCTTTCCTGTTGCTGGACACCTTGCGTTTCTTGGTATTTTTTTATTTCCCGAATTTTCTAAACAGTTTTTTTCTTGATTTCTTGGTATCTCTCGGTTATTTTCTGAAACTTCATTTTTTATTTCGACAAAACTTATTAATCTAGAAACGTTTTCTCTAATATTATTCATCATATCTTCAAACATTACAAAGGCTTCCTGTTTATATTCACTTAAAGGATCTCTTTGACCATATGCTCTCAAAGAAATACCTTGTCTAAGATGATCCAGTGAAAGTAAATGTTCTCTCCAACTTTGATCAATAATCTGGAGAAGTAAACTTTTTTCAGCCATAGAAAATAATTCATTTCCGTAATCTGTTTTCTTTTTTCCAATATGAATATCTGATATTTCTTTAATTTTTGATTTTATATCATCGAGATTAAAATTTTTAATAGTTTTTACCTCTTGAAAATTAGCATCAATATTTAAATTTTTTTTAGTTTCTTCGATTATTTTAGATTCTATTTTTTCATCATATAAATTTATATCTTGTATATGATTATCTACTAATTTTTCAATATAATCATGTCTCATATCAACAATTAGTTCTTCGACATTAATATTATTAATTACTTCTTTTCTTTGAGAATAAATTATTTTTCTCTGTTCATTCATAACATCATCAAATTTTAGAAGACTTTTTCTAATTTCAAAATTTCTTCCTTCAACTTTTTTTTGTGCTCTTTCAAGAGCCTTACTAATCCATGGATGTTGAATAGATTCACCTTTTTCTAAACCGAGTTTTTGTAAAACAGTATCAAGTTTTTCTGAACCAAAAATTCGCATTAAGTCATCCTCAAGAGAAAGAAAAAACCTTGAAGAACCTCTATCACCTTGACGACCTGACCGACCTCTTAATTGATTATCAATTCTTCTAGATTCATGTCTTTCTGTACCAATAATATATAAACCACCAGATTCAAGGACTTCTTTTTTTCTTGCTAAAGAAGAACTACTATCATCACCCACATTTCCACCTAATTGAATATCTGTTCCTCTTCCTGCCATATTTGTTGCTATAGTGACTTCTCCGGCTAAACCTGCATTAGCAATAATTTCTGCTTCTTTTTCGTGATATTTAGCATTTAAAACTTTATGTGGAATTTTTTCTTTACTTAATATTTTTGATAAATGTTCTGAATTTTCAATTGAAATTGTTCCAACAAGACATGGTTGTTTTTTTGTCTGAGATTCTTTTATAAGTTTAATTATTGCCTCATATTTTTCTTCAGAAGTTCTGTATATTTCATCATCAAAATCTTCTCTTATCATTAACTGATTTGTTGGAACTTCAACTACTTCTAATTTATAAATATCAAAAAATTCATCAGCTTCAGTTTTAGCCGTTCCAGTCATTCCAGATAATTTATTATATAGTCTAAAATAATTTTGATAAGTAATTGATGCCAATGTTTGATTTTCTAATTGAACTTCTAAATTTTCCTTGGCCTCTAATGCTTGATGTAAACCATCAGAAAACCTTCTACCTTCCATCGCTCTTCCTGTAAATTCATCAACAATAAGTATTTTTTGATTTTGAACTAAATAATCTACATCTCTTGTAAAAAGAAATCTTGCTTTTAATGCCTGATTAGTGTGATGAACTAAGGTTACATTATTAACATCATAGAGATTTCCTTCTTTTAAGAATCCTGCTTTTTTGAAAATATTTTCAACTTTTTCAATTGCTTCTTCTTTTATTGAAATTGTTTTTGACTTTTCATCCTTATCATAATCAGCAGCCGATATGGTTGAAATAATCTTGTCTATTTTTTTGTAAAGTTCTGAAGATGTTTCTGCAGGACCTGAAATCACTAGTGGAGTCCTCGCTTCATCAATCAAAATTGAATCAACTTCATCAACTATTGCATAATTAAAGTCTCTTTGAACAATTTGATCTTTAGAATATTTCATATTATCTCTTAAATAATCAAAACCAAATTCATTGTTTGTTCCGTATGTTATGTCACATAAGTATGCTTGCTTTCTTTGTGTGTCATCAAGACTATTAACAATATAGCTAGTTGAAAGACCAAGTTTTTTAAAAACCTGCCCCATCCATTCAGCATCTCTTTTAGCTAAATAATCATTTACAGTAACTACATGAACTCCTTTACCGGTTAATGCATTTAAATATGCAGGTAACGTTGCAACTAATGTCTTTCCTTCACCTGTTTTCATTTCGGCAATCATACCTTTATGAAGTATAATTCCTCCAATTAACTGGACATCAAAATGTCTCATATTTAATACTCTTTTTCCAACTTCTCTGACAACTGCAAACGCTTCTGGCAATAATGCGTCTAACGTTTTCC
>NZFI01000006.1:0-8515 GCA_002690595.1 Rickettsiales bacterium | reverse complement strand
TCTTTTTAAAAGTTAAAATATATAAGTTATGTTTTTACTTATAAATAGTTATATTTAAATTAATTTATTATGATTATAAAAAACACTTAAATTAATCTTAAGAAAGATAGTATTTAAATGAATAAACTTGAAGAAATTTGTCACTATAAAAAAAATGAAATAGAAGAAAATAAAAAAAAAAAATCAATAGATTTTTTCCTGAGAAATAAAACAATAAAGACTAGAAACTTCTTTAAAAATTTAATTAATAATAAAGATGATAAATATAATTTAATAGCAGAGATCAAAAGAAGTTCACCGAGTAGAGGAATAATTAGAAAAGATTTTAATCTTGAGAATATTGCTAAAGATTATGAAAAGGCTGGTGCAATGTGTCTTTCTGTTTTAACTGAAAAAAAATTTTTTGAAGGAGAAATAGAGTTTATTAAAAGAGTAAAAAAATATGTAAAAATTCCCATACTAAGAAAAGATTTTATAATAGATCCATGGCAAATATATGAAAGCTTTTATCATGGTGCTGATTGTATATTATTAATATTGGCTATACTGAATGATAAAAAAGCTTATGAATTATATAAAATAGCAAAAAAATTAGGTTTATCTGTTATAGCTGAAGTTCATAATAAAAATGAACTTAAAAGAGCTATTGACTTAAAATTTGAATGTATAGGTATTAATAATAGGAATTTAAAAACGCTCAAAATAGATCTTAATACCTTTGTTAAATTATCAAAAAAAATTCCTAAAAATATAATAAAAATATGCGAAAGTGGTATATCTCGTAATGATCAGTTATACAAAATGGAAAAAAATGGTGCAAATGCTTTTTTAATTGGTGAAAGTTTAATGCAACAAAATGATATATACAATGCAACGGATCAACTTATAAGAAGAGTATGAAAAACTTCACTCACATAAAAGATAAAAAAGCATCTATGGTTGATATTTCAAAAAAAAAAATAACTTTCAGAGAATCAAAAGCTTCAGGTAAAATTAAATTCTCTAAAAAAACATATTTACATATAAAAAAACATGGCTCTCCAAAAGGGGAAATCTTTTCAACCGCGAGAATAGCGTCAATTCAAGCAACAAAAAAAACTTCTGAACTAATCCCAATGTGTCATAATATTGATTTAAATTACATAAATATAGAATTTACCTTTGTTGAAAAAGATTTATCTATTCTTATCGAGTCTAGTGTTAAAACAAATAATACTACTGGAGTAGAAATGGAAGCTTTAACTGCTGTAAGTATTGCAGCCTTGACAATTTATGATATGTGCAAATCAACTGATAAAAGTATTAAAATTACCGACATAAAATTAACATATAAATCAGGAGGAAAATCAGGGACTTTTCCAAAATGATATCTTTCAATAAAGCTCTAAAAATAATAAAGAATTTTGTAAATATTAATAAAAAAACAGAGTATTTATCAATTGAAAACTCTTTTTCGAGAATTTTAGCCAGGGACTATAAAGCAAAGTTTGATTCTCCAAGAACTGATAAATCAGCAATGGATGGCATTGTTATATTAGAAAAAGATTTTAATAAAAAAAAAAAATTTAAAATTATCGGAGAATCAAAGGCTGGGCAAAATAAATCAGGTGAAATTAAATCTGGAGAGACAAAATTAATTTATACTGGCGCCCCTATTCCAGGGAAGAATAAAAAAAAAATTATAATTAAAGAAAAATGCAAGTTTCTTAATAATACTTTAGTTCAAATATCAGAAAAAATCGAAAAGCAAAATTTCATAAGAAAAAAGGGATTTAATTTTAAAAGAAATGATTTATGTCTTATAAAAAATTCTTATTTAAATATAAGAAATATTTCACTTGCATCATCACTTAATCTAAAAAAAATCAAAGTTTTCACAAAACCAAGGTTTGCAATCTTTATAACTGGAGATGAAATAAAAAACATACAAAATCCAAAAGGAACAATTAATTCATCAAATACACATACATTAAAAAATTTTATAAATATATTTGGAGGACTAGTAACTGAGATAAAATATGTCAAAGATAATGAAATTGATATTTTAAAAAAATATGATGCACTTAAAGACTTTGATTGTTTAATTTCATCAGGTGGTATTTCAGTTGGTAAATATGATTTAATCAAAATGGCATTGAAAAAAAGAAATTTAAAAATTAAAATAAATAAAATTTCAATGAAACCAGGTAAACCAACTACATTTGGAATATTTAAAAAAAATAAATATTTTCTTGGCTTGCCAGGCAATCCCGTCTCTTGTTATGTCGGTTCATTTTTTTTTATTAGAATGTTAATAAGTAAATTTAATAATAAAAATTATAATAATATAAAGTTTGACCATGCAATAAATAAAGAAGAAATTGCAGAAAATAATCACCTTACATCCATAATGAGAATTAATATTTTCGAGAAAAATAAGCAATCATATTTCACAATATATAAAAATCAAGATAGTTCATTAGAAACTACATTAGCAAAGTCAAATGGTCTAATTATCAGAGAACCTTTTTCACCAAAAGTAAGTATTGGAAACAAAAATCAAATAATTAAACTTAATGATTTTCAATCAAATTACTTCTAAGCATTGACAACAAGAAAGAACTTATGTAGAACATTTATAATAAATTATTTAAATATGCTTACACTTAAACAAAAAAAATTACTTGATTATATAGATGTTTACTTCAAAGAAAACAGTGTTTTTCCAACTTATGAAGAAATGAAAGACGCTTTAAATATTAAGTCTAAATCTAGTATTCATAAATTAATTTCTAGTATTGAAGAAAGAGGATTTATAGAAAGAATTCCTCATAAAGCTAGAGCTATTCAGTTCAAAGATAAAAAAACTGATTTAAATAAAATACCCTATCTTGGAAGAATTGCTGCCGGAAACCCAATTGAAGCTATTACAAGCAGTTTTGAACAAATTTCAGTACCAGATTATTTAATAACTAACTCTAAAGAACATTTTGCACTTGAGGTAATTGGTGACTCAATGAGAGATGAAGGAATATTTAATGGTGATATTGTTATTATTAAAAAAACTAATATAGCTTCAACTGGTGATATTGTGGTTGCTTTAATCGATGAGAATGAAGTGACACTTAAGAAGTTTAGATCCTTTAAAAATTCAATTGCGTTAGAACCGGCAAATAAAAATTTCAAAACAAGAATTTTCGGCCCAGAAAGAGTAAATATTCAGGGTTTATTAGTGGGACTAATCAGAAAATTTAACTAATAAATTATAATCATGACAGTTGTAACTAGGTTTGCTCCCTCACCTTCAGGAAGGCTTCACATCGGTGGTGCAAGAACTGCGTTATTCAATTATTTATTTGCAAAGTCAAATGATGGTATTTTCAAGATAAGAATTGAAGATACTGATAAAGAAAGAGAATCTAAAAATTCCATTAATTCAATATTAGAAGGCTTAAATTGGTTAGAAATTAATACAAATGAAAAAATTATTTATCAAAGTAAAAATAAACATAGACACCTTGAAGTTTCAGAACTTTTAGTTGAAAACAATTTAGCTTATAGGTGTTTTTTAAGTAATGAAGAAATTAAAGGAATTAAAGAAAATAAAAAATTAGAAAGCCCATGGAGAAACAAGAATAAAAAAGATTATCCCAAAAACAAAGAATTTGTAACTAGAATGAAAATACCTAAAAATGAAAATATTATAATTGATGATTTAATTCAAGGTAAAATAAATGTTAACACTAACGAACTAGATGATTATATTATTGTTAGAAGTAATGGAGAACCAACTTTTTTGTTATCTTCAGCTGTTGATGACATTGATATGGAAGTATCACATATTATTAGAGGAGATGATCATCTAACAAACACATTTAGACAGTGGTATATATATAAGTTTTTAGAAAAAAAAGATCTATATTTTGCTCATTTACCTCTTATCCATAATGAAAAAGGTCAAAAACTATCAAAAAGAGATGGAGTCACGTCTATTAACCAATTAAAAGATTTAGGGTATATGAAAGAAGCAATAGTTAACTATCTTTTAAGACTAGGTTGGTCTTACAAAAATCAAGAAATATTTTCAATTAATGAAGCTACTAAATTGTTTAAATTAAGAAATATTGGAAAATCACCCGCAAAAATAGATGAAAAAAAAATAAACTATCTTAATTCTTATTACTTAAAAAATATGCCAATTAATAAAGTTTTTAATTTGCTAAAAGAAAAAATTCAAAGTGAAGAAATTAAGATTACTGGTACTGAAGAAAACATAATAAAAAAACTTTTAAAGGAATTAATCGATAGGTCTGTAACAATTAATGAACTATTTGAACATTCAAAATTTGTATATATAGATACTTATGCCCCAATAGATAAAAATGAGAAAAATATTATAATAAAATCAGTTGTATATAAGAAAGAAATCATATCTATATTAAGCAATATCATAGACTGGAAATCACAAGAAATAGAAAAAAAAATTAAAGATTATATTACAAAAAAACAAATACCCTTTAAATTTATTGGACAACCGTTAAGACTTTTGATAACTCATAGACTAAATAGTCCATCTATTGTTTTAATAATGGAATTTCTAGGTAAAAATGAAGTTATAAAAAGATTAGATAAATTATGGTAAATATTTATAAAAATCATGGTTAAAAAGAATAGTATTACTATTACAGATAATACAACTGGAAAACAATTTGAATTTTCAATTAGAAAAGGAACTTGCGGACCTGATGTTGCTGACTTATCATCTTTTTATTCTAAAACTGGAATGTTTTTATACGATCCTGGTTTTACATCTACTGCGAGCTGTCGATCTGAGATAACATTTATTGATGGTGATAAAGGAGAACTTCTTCACAGAGGTTATAAAATTGAAGATTTAGCTGAAGGATCTGATTATCCTGAAGTCTGTTACTTGCTATTAAATGGAGAATTACCTGATGAATCTAAAAAGAAACAATTTACTAATATTTTAACAAATCACACTATGCTCCATGAGCAAATATTACGTTTTTACAGTGGTTTTAGGAGAGATTCACACCCAATGGCAATAATGGTAGGAATTGTTGGTGCACTGTCTTCTTTTTACTCAGAAAAAACCCATGATTTTTCTTCAATTGAAGGTAAATGGGTTGCAGTTAGTAGGTTGTTAGCTAAAATGCCTACAATTGCAGCAATGGCATATAAGTACTCACTTGGTCAACCATTCATTTATCCCAAAAATGATGCATCTTATAGTGAAAATTTTTTGCATATGCTATTTTCCACACCGTGTGGTGAAACTGTTCCATCTAAAATCAAAATAGATGCATTAGATAAACTTTTGATTCTGCATGCCGACCACGAACAAAATGCTTCAACATCAACTGTAAAAATTGCTGGTTCTTCGGGAGCTAATCCATTTGCTTGCGTTGCTGCAGGAGTTGCTTCATTATGGGGCCCTGCTCATGGAGGGGCAAATGAATCAGTTATTAGAATGCTTTATGAAATTAAAACAGAGAAAAATATTGAAAAGTTTATAAAAAAAGCTAAAGATAAAAATGATCCTTTCAGACTTATGGGTTTTGGACATAGAGTTTATAAAAATCATGATCCCAGAGCAAATGTATTGAGAAAATATTGTCATAGTCTTCTCGAGGAAATGAATGGAATCAACTCTCCACTTTTTAAATTAGCAACAAAATTAGAAGAAATAGCATTAAATGATGATTATTTTATTTCAAAAAAACTTTACCCAAATGTTGATTTTTATTCAGGAATTATTCTTAAGGCATTAGGGTTACCAGAGTCAATGTTTACTGTAATTTTTGCAGTAGCTAGAACAGTTGGTTGGATTTCGCAATGGAAAGAAATGAATGAATTAAATTCAAATAAAATTAGTCGTCCCAGACAACTTTATGTAGGCAAAGCTTCAAGGAAATTTATTTCTTTAAATAAAAGAAGTACAAAAAATAAAAAAAAAATGTACCCAGGTACTATTTAATATTTAAAATTAATTTAGCAGCCAAAATTGATGGATCATTTTTCTTATTGATAAGTTTTGCAGAAAGTTTAGCAAAATATTTTCTTTGCTTTGAAAAAGTATTCTTATCAGAAAGAAAATAATTTATTTTTTTTAAAATTTCCTCTTTATTAAAATTCTCAAATAATAACTCAGGAACAATTCCTTTATTAAATATTATATTAATTAAACTGCACCATTTAATTTTTACTAATTTTTTAATTATAAAAGTTGTAAAAAAATTAGCGTTATAAACTATAATCATAGGTACTTTATAAAAGGCTAATTCTAAAGATATAGTTCCTGATGCAGCTACAGCTAACAAGGAATTGGCCATAATTTGTTCTTTTCTATTAAGATCAGAAATAATTTCAAATTTTTCATTTTTCATTATTTTTTTTATATTATCGACTAGACTTGGAATAGTTACAATTTTTAATCTATATGAAGGATTTTCACTAGAAAAAATTTTCATAACTTCTAACATTTCAGGAAAAATTTTATTTATTTCATTGACTCTAGAACCTGGATAAAAACTTATAATTTTTTCCTTATTCTTTTTTTTAAAATTTCTTCTTTGAAAAAAAATTGGATGACCAACAAATTTAGAATCTAATTTATATTCTTCAAAATATTTAGGTTCAAAATCAAATAATGTAAGTAACAAATCATAAACTTTTGAAAATTGCTTTGCTCTATATTTTTTCCAAGCCCATACTGAAGGAGCAACATAATGGATAAACTTTGTTTTATTTCTTAGATGTTGTAATTTCTTGATTAACCGATAATTAAAACTAGGAGAATCAATTGTTACAATTACATCTGGTTTGTTTGTATTAATAAACTTTATTGTTTGATTTATATATTTGATAAAAGATTTAAGTCTTAAAAGAACTTCAATGATTCCATTCACACTTAATTCTTTCATATTGATAATAGATTTAAATTTAAGTGACTCCATCTTTTCTCCACCGATACCAAAAAATAAAATATCATCTCTCTCACTTTGTATTGCTTTAATTAAGTCATATCCAAGAGAATCTCCAGATGGCTCTGTAGCAATTATCATAATTTTTTTATGCATTTAAATTCCTATCAAAAACATTTTATTTTTATTCATTTTGTTAATTATTTTTTCATGGTCAATAAATAATGTTTTATTAGCAAGATAAGCAATGCCGCCTATAGAAAAATTATTACATTCTAGAATCGTTTTAAAACCTATGGTTGGCAAATCAGCTTTTAATTCTTGTTTCTTCTTAAATAATTTAATTAATGTTGGTTTTACACCTTTTCGTCTATATTTTGAAATTCTTCTAATTAGTCTATCTGTTCCTTCAATAGCCTCTATGCCTAGAACCTCACCTTGCTGGACTATGATTGACTGACCTACGTCATATTTAGATAAAGTATTAAGAATAGATTCTCCTCTCTGAATATCATTTTTCGCAATTTTACATGGTTTTTTTTTTGTTTTAATTCCTTTACTTAGAAATAATTCAGGAGCTACAGATTTGATATCTAATACTTTAAACTTTAGCTTTTCAAGTTCAGAAATAATAAATTTAAACAAAAAGTCATCTCCACCTTTTAAAAGAACTTTAGTAAATTTAGGGATTAACTTAAGACTATTAAAATCTGGTTTAATTTCGGAAATAATTGGTCTTTTAATACTTCCTGCAAATATTATATGTCCGAACCCTTCATTTTGTAGTTTTTTAATTTCTGTTATAATTATTCCAAGGTTTATAACTTTAAAAGGAAATCTTTCAATATTACTATTCCAACCAGAACTTGAAATAATTAATGAAAAAAAACTAATTTTTCTTCTTCTTAAGTTTTTAATAATATTAATCGGTAGTGAACCATTTCCAGCTAAAATTATTATTTTTTTCACAAAACTAACCAGGCAAACAAAATGATCTTGCAGTATTATTATTTAAAAAATCTATAATTTTCTTTTCACTTTTATATTTTATTGGTTTTTGGACAAACTCAGATAACCTTTCTCTAAAATTATTTTTATCAGAATTAAAAATAAATTTATAAAGAGCTCTTAGGGCTTGTATTTCATTTTTTTCAAAATTACTTCTTTTTAGACCAACTAAATTTAAACCTGATAACTTTGCTCTATTTCCAATCACTGAACCAAAAGGTATTACATCTGAAATAACTCCAGACATACCTCCAATCATTGCGCCTTCACCAATTCTAACAAATTGATGAATAGCACTTAAACCTCCAATTACAGCAAAATCTTGAATTTCAACATGGCCAGCAAGTGTAGCATTATTAGCAAAAATAACACCATTGCCAACTTTGCAATCATGAGCAATATGTGTTCCAACCATTAATAAACAGTCATTTCCCACAGAAGTAACACCTCCTCCGCCAATAGTGCCTGGGTTTATTGTTACATGCTCTCTTATTTTTACATTCTTTCCAATCTTAATATACGAAACTTCACCATTAAATTTTAGATCTTGTGGTTTAGAGCCAATTGATGCAAATGGAAAGATT
>NZFI01000005.1:0-10090 GCA_002690595.1 Rickettsiales bacterium | reverse complement strand
TTAAAGTTTTCATCCAATTTTGCAATAATTTACTATTTATAAGTTTCAAAAAACATATTAAAACGTATTAAATATATCATCAAGACCTTCTTTAAAGTCTTTAAATTTAGGTTTCCAACCAATTTTTTCTTTAATTTTTTTATTTGATATCTTTTTATTTTCTAAATAAAAACTTTTTGTCATTTCATTTATACTTTTATCATGAAAACTAATTTCCTCTGGAACTTTATAACCTATGAGATTGCAAGCATAAGTTATTAATTCTTGAGTGGAACATGGATAATCATCAGAAACATTATAGATTTCGCCTGGTGTAGGACTGTCTATACTCATCTTAATACAAGTTGCAATATCTTTGACGTGTGCTCTTGAGAAAAATTGGTTTTCTTTTTTTATAATTTTAATATTTTTATTTTTAATTCTGTCTAAAACAGAACGATTTGGTCCATAAATTCCTGGTAACCTAAAAATATGTACAGGAAGATTGTTTTTTTTGTATAACTCTAAATATTGTGATTCAGCTTTTATTCTATTTTTTGATCTAATTACTTTTGTTTTAAGTTCTGATGTTTCATTAACCCAATTTCCATCGTGATCTCCATATACTCCAGTAGTTGAAAAGTAACCAATCCATTTAATCTTATTACTATCTTTTAAAATTTCACTTATTTCTTTTAAAACAATATCTCCAGTTTCATTTGGAGGTATTGAATTTAAAATATGGGTAACTCCATTAAGTAAACTTTTTTTATTTTCTATAAAATCAAAAAATGAATACCTTTCAATATTATACTTTTCAACCTTGTCTTTGTTGTTAGGCTTTTTTTTGTGAGTTCCAATAATTTTCCAACTATTTGGGATTAATGGTAAAATAAATCTTGAACAATAACCTGCTCCAAATAAAACTAATTTCATTTTTTACTCATATAATGAAGTATTCTTTATCCAATCATAAGCTGGGTGATTAGTTAATTCTTTATGCCAGACTAATTTAGTTTGTCTTTTTTCTAACTCAAGCGGAAGTTCTAGAATTGAAAAATTGTTTGTTTTTGCAAGCCTTTTTGCAGTCTTAGAAGGTAAGGTAAATATTAAATCCGAATTATTAATTACATAAGGAGAAAGCGTAATTAAATCTATTCTAACTGCTATTACTCTCTCAAGATCGAGTTGGCTTAATGCTCTGTCAATCGGTGACAAGGGTGCATTCATTGGTGCAACTCTTAAATGTTTTGCTGATAAATATTGATCCATAGACAGCTTTTTTTCTTTAGAAAGCTGATGATTTTCTTTCATTAAACAAACATAATTTTCATTATACAAAATTTTTGCACCAAATCTAGCTGGCACTGACTCAAATCTACCTATAGAAAAATCAATTTCATTTAAATCAAGTAGTCTCATTGCTTCACTTCCTTGCTCAGATCTAACCCAAAGTGATGAATTTGGTGATTCTCTCTCTAAAAACTCTATTAAATTTGGTACAATAATAGGAGCTATATCATCTGATATTGATAGTTTAAAAAGTTTTCTGGATGTTTTAGGATCAAAATCCGTTGCTGAAAGAGACATTTCAATATTCGATAATGCTACCTGAATTGGTACTGAAAGCTCAAGAGCCTTCGGTGTTGGACGCATTCCTTTTGGTCCTCTTATAAATAGTTCATCTTTAACTAAATATCTTAATCTGTTGAGTGCATTGCTCATAGCAGGTTGTGTTATACCAACTTTCTTGCTAGCTTTAGTAACATTTCTCTCCTCAAGCAAGGCTCGAAATACTAGTAACAAGTTTAAATCAAAGTTATTAATATTCATAACATTTATAATAAGGAATCATATTATTATTGATATTGTATTTAATATCTAATCAAGGTAATGTAAATTTATTTTTTAAATAATATTTGTTGAACTTTCCATGACTTGGATAATTTTTTTTTATTGCCTGATTCAAGGTTTCTCAGAATTTCTTCCAATAAGCTCACAAGGTCACTTAATATTTTTTAACAACTTCTTTGATATTACAACTGAGAATTTAAGCATAAGAGACATGAATATTGTTGCACACTTGGGTTCTTTGTTTGCAATCATAATTTATTATTATAAAGACTGTATCAAAATATTTTTTTCATTTTCTGATTTTTTCAGAAGTGATATAAATAGACATGCGGTATTAACCAAAAATATCCTAATTTCTTCCATACCACTTTTCATATTCGGCTACATCGTAACTTCATTCTTAAGTGAAAATTTATTTACATCTTTAAAAGTCATTGGTTGGATAACAATTATTTTTGGTGTTATTTTTTATTTACTAGACAAGCTATGTTTAAGAATAAAAACTATTGATAACATAAATTATATAACAGCAATTATTATAGGAATTGTACAAGCTTTGGCTTTTATGCCAGGTTTTAGTAGATCTGGTTTAGTAATTTCAATCATGAGGCTTATGGGATTTAACAGGTCTGATTCTGTAAACTATTCAAACTTTTTAAGTATACCTGCAATTTCTGGAGCCGTGATATATTTAAGCTATAAAAATTTTGAAATTAATTTTTTTAATAATCTTTTAAATTTAAACTCTTTTTTAATTTTAGTTTTAAGTTTTTTATTTTCTTTTATATTTATTCATTTCCTAATTTCCTGGATAAGAAAATCTTCTTTTGGAATATTTATGTTTTATAGAATTGCTTTAGGAATTTTTATTCTTATTTATGCTTATGATATTTATCGAATATAAGTCGGTAAAATCACTTCTAATGATTTTGGATTAGCAACCTTTTTGATAAGATTTTTAAAGCCTTTGTTTGAAACATTATCAGTATTCATTAATTTTACCTGATCAATTGTTAATAGAGGATAAGGAAGCTTTTCTAAAAAATATGCAATAAAACTTGCTAATAAGAGTGGTATAGGTAAACACAATCTTTTTCTTTTATTATTCTTTAAAATTAGTTTAATTATTTCTTGAAAAGAAACTACATTAGGACCAGCCAAATCGTAGATTTTATTTTTTTCATTAATTGTATTAATAATAAATTTTGCTAAATCTCCAACATAGATTGGTTGAAAGTTAACACCTCTTTTAAAGTCAATTATAGGAAAAAGTCTATTTTTCCTATACTCAATTTTAGGAGTACCAATAATTGGCAAAAAAGGAGAAATTTTTGAAATTTTTGAAAATAAATTTATAAAATTATCCTCCTTTCCAAACACAACACTCGGCCTTATAATTGTAGAATTAGGAAACTCGTTTTTTACTTCTTTTTCACCTTCTATTTTAGAACTTGCATATTTTGAAAACTTATTCTTATCAATTCCTAGTGCTGAAATATGAATTAAAGATTTTACTTTATTTAATTTACAGACTTTTGCAATTATTCCAGGTATTTCTTTATGTACAGTTAAAAATTCATTCGATTTTTTTTCAAACAATATACCAATGAGATTAATTACAATATCTGTATCATGTATTATTTCACTAATATATTTTTCTTTATAATCACTAATACTAGTGACTTTAACTTGACCCAATCCACCTAAAAACCTAATTTCATTGAGCTTTTTTATTTTTCTTGTGACTATTTCAACATAACAAGAATATCTACATAGATTATTGATCAGGTGTTTTCCAATAAAGCCACTGCCTCCAAAAACTACAATTTTTTTCCCATCTAAAAAATCTGTCATAAAAAATTCTGGTTAATTATATAATAAAGTAGTATTTTGCTAATAATTATCAAACTATAGGCACTTTTTAGAAAAATGAAATCTTTAAAATTTAATAATAATGAATTTTTTATTTATAATAATGATTTACCAGATAATTTAAAATTTGGAAATTCAATAGCAATTGATACAGAAACTACAGGCCTTTCACTTTTAAGAGATAGATTATGTTTAGTTCAAATTTCATCAGGAAATGGGGAATGTCATATTATAAAATTTGATACTAATTTTAAAAAACATAATTCACCAAACCTTATTTCTTTACTAGAAAGAGAAGATCTAGAAAAAATTTTCCATTTTGGACGTTTTGATATAGCTATTCTTAAAAAATTTTTAAGTATTAACTGTAAAAAGATTTTTTGTACCAAAATAGCTTCAAGATTAGTAAGAACTTATACAGACAAACATGGTTTAAGAGAAATATGTAAAGAATTACTAGATATTGATTTAAATAAATCTCAACAAAGTTCAGACTGGTCTAACAAAGAATTAACTACTAACCAAATTAAATATGCTGCATCAGATGTTTTGTATTTATCTAAACTTAAAGATATATTGACAGAAATGTTAAAAAGAGAAAAAAGATATAAAATTGCATTAAAAACTTTTGAGTTTCTTGATATCAGAACAGATCTTGATCTCATGGGTTGGGATAAAGAAGATATTTTTTCACATTCAACATAAATTATTATGTCAATAGAAATTGGAAAATCAGTAATTGACACAGAAATTAAGGCTTTAAAGCTATTAAAAAAAAGTCTTTCACAATCATTTGAAAAAACTATTTCAACTCTTCTTAAGACAAAAGGGAAGATAGTAGTATCCGGAATAGGAAAAAGCAGTCATATAGCAAAAAAAATTTCATCAACACTTTCTTCTGTAGGAACCTCGTCATTTTTTGTTCATCCTGCAGAAGCGAACCATGGTGATTTAGGAATGATTTCAAAAGACGAATCTATAATAATTATCTCTAATTCTGGTGAGACAGTTGAGTTATTTAATATAATAGTTCATTGTGAAAAGCTTAAAATTCCAATAATTGCAATTACTAGTAACAAAAATAGTACTCTTGCAAAAAAATGTACAATTTTAATTGAAATACCAGGAAATATTGAAGCTTGTCCACTTGAATTAGCCCCAACAAGTTCATCCACAATGTCACTGGTTTTAGGAGATGCAATTTCTATTGCTTTACTGAGAAAAAAAGGTTTTACAAAACAAGACTTTTTTGAACTTCATCCAGGGGGAAAGTTAGGAAGAATTTTGTTAAAGGTAGACGAAATAATGAAAAAAAAACAATCCATGCCTTTGATAAAAAGTAATAAAAAAATGTCTGAAGCACTTATTGAGATGACCTCTAAAGGTCTTGGATGTGTGGGGGTAATAAATGAAAAAACTGGTATACTTGTTGGATTAATAACAGACGGTGATTTAAGAAGACATATGAACTCTGGACTTCTTGATAAAAATGTAAAGGAAGTGATGACAAAAAATCCTAAAACTTTAAAGCCAGGTTTATTTATAGTTGATGCGCTGGAGATGATGAACAAAGAATCAATAACAAACTACTTTATAACTAAAAATAAAAAGCCCATTGGAATTTTACATATGCATGACATACTAAGATACTGATTATTAAAAAAAATGAATTTGAGTTACAGTTTTTATATTAACACATTAAAGAAATTGCTTTTTCTTGTTTCATTTATTTTATTTTTATCAATTTTTTTTAATAAATCTTCAAATATCTACGTTAATTTAAGTCTTGAAAATGAACTTAACTCAACAGATGGAGAACAAGTAGTTATTAATCCAAAATATATAGGAATTGATAAAAAACAAAGGCCCTTTACAATTAGAGCAGCTAAAGCAAAAAAAATAGACCCTAAAGTAGAACTTTTTAATTTGTCTAAACCATCAGGAGAGATTAAAAATAAAAAAGGGGAGTCAATTTATCTTAAAAGTCTTGAAGGAGAATTTGATCAAACTAATCAGAAAGTTCTCTTATATAAAGATGTAGAACTAAAAAATCTTGGAGGACTATCATTTAAAACGGAATCTGCTCACATAGATTTAAAGACAAATATAATCTCAGGAAATAAAAAAGTATTTGGTCAAAATAAAAAGGGTAAAATATCTTCTGAAGGTTTTGAAATAACTGATGAAGGAGAAAAAATATTTTTTAAAGGTAAGTCAAATTTAAAGCTTATTAAATAAATGTTAAAAAAAATAAAAATTTTTATATCTTGTTTCTTCATTTTTTTATTTAGTCAAGATTCTAAGTCTCAACAAAAAATTGAAACAAAAAGCAACAATGAACCTGTCGAAATCTTTGCTGAAGAGGGGATTGAATGGGATCAAAATAAAAAAAAATATATTGCTTCTGGCAAAGCTGTTGCTAAAAAAGGCTTGCTAACTGTTAAAAGCGATAAATTAGAAGCAGCTTATGTTGAAAAGAAGGACTCAGAAAATGAAATAACTCGATTAATAGCAAAAGGAAATGTATTCATTAAAAATGATATAACTGAGATAGTCGGAGGCAAAAATGCTCTATATGATCTTAAAAAGGAATATTTTCTAGTACAAGGAAAAAATTTAAAATTAACTTCTAATGATGATGAGTTAACAGCAAACTCAAAAATAGAATTTTGGAAAATTAAAAATATTGCTGTAGCTACTGGGAATGCAAAGGCATATAAAGAAAAAAAATATACAATCAGTGCCGATAAGTTAATCTGGCATTTAATTGAAACAAAAAATGGAGATTACGAAGTTATCAAAATTCTAGCCTATGAAAATGTTATTCTTAAAACAAATAATGAAATAGCATATAGTAATAAAGCATTGTATAATAAAACAGATGAAATTTGTAAGCTATTTGGTAATGTGAAGCTTAACAAAGGTGAAAATTTTTTGACAGGTGAATATGCGGAAATGAATATCAATAGTGGAATTAGTAAATTATTGCCTTATCCAAAAAATACACCTAAAAAAGATGAAAAAAGAGTAAAAGCACTTATTAAAAAAAATGAACCAAGATAGAATACCGTTTCTAGCAGTTTCGAATGCTGGATTAAAAGCTGAAAATTTGTCAAAATATTTTGATAAAAAGAGAGTTTTAAATAATATTTCTTTAAATCTCAATAAAGGAGAATCAGTTGCTATTTTAGGTCCTAATGGTGCAGGAAAAACAACATTATTTTATATCTTAATGGGTTTAATTAAATCTGATCTCGGTACTATTAGCCTCAATGGTAATAATATAGGTTTACTCCCAATGTACAGAAGAGCAAAACTTGGATTAGGATATTTACCTCAAGAATCATCAATATTTAGAGGTTTAAATGTAGAAGAAAATATTTTATCAATCTTACAAATAACCTATGAAGATAAAAAAATACAAAATCAACAATTAGAAAAATTCCTAAGTGAATTTGGAATTGAACATTTAAGGTATGCATCATCTCTATCATTATCTGGCGGAGAAAGGAGGAGATTAGAAATTGCAAGATGCTTAGCATCTAACCCAAGTTTTATATTATTAGATGAACCGTTAGCAGGAATAGATCCAATAGCAGTAGGTGAAATAAAAGAATTAATTCAAGGTCTGAAAAAAAGAAATATTGGACTTTTGATAACCGATCATAATGTTAAAAGTGCATTAGAAATGGTTGATAGAGCTTACATAGTATTTGAAGGAAAAATAATTTCTGAAGGTACACCAGATGAAATTATTCAAGATAGTGAAGTGAGAAGAGTGTATTTAGGAAATACTTTTTAGATTCTTATGAATAATATAGAAGTTTCAGGAAAACAAACAAAACTTGGAGAAGCTCTAAAGTTTTATGTCAAAGAAAATATAATTTATTCTTTAACTAAGTATTTTAAAAAATTTTTAAATGCCAATATTCTTTTTTCCAAAGATAAGTACAACTTTAAATGTGAAATAAATATCCATCTAGAAAGCTCAATCTTCGTCCAAAGTCACTCAATAAGTAATGATGCATATGGTGCCTTTAATATTGCAAATGAAAAAATTAAAAAAAGAATACGTCGTTATCACAGAAAATTGGTAGACCATAGGCAAAAAAAAGAATCAATTAAGCAAAGTACAGTTAGTCAATATATATTTAATGATCCTGATGAAAGTAAAGAGGATATAGAAAATCCATTAATAATAGCAGAGACTGAATTTATAATTAGAACTTTGACTATTAGTGAAGCACTAATGATTATGAACCTTACCGAGCAAAGTGGAATACCTTTCATAAATGCAAAAAATAATAGAATAAACTTTTTATATAAACGTAAAGATGGAAATATTGGCTGGATAGATCCTAAAAAAAAATAATTAAAAAATGAAAATTACAGATATAATTACAAGAAACAATATTTTCCTTGATTTTACCTCATTAAGTAAGAAAGCTTTATTTAAAAATATTGCCGAAAAGGTCAACAAACAAACTGACGCTAATCAAAATGAAATACTTGATAAACTTAACCATAGAGAAAAACTTGGTTCTACTAATCTTGGTGATGGAATTGCCATACCTCATGCTAAAATAAATGGTATTACGAAAATTTTTTCACTGTTCATTAGATCAAAAAATTTAATTGATTTTTCAACTTCTGATAAAAAAGGAGTAGATCTTATATTTGTAATCATTGCACCCGAAGATTCAAAAACTGAACATTTATTAGCTCTTTCAACAATATCCAAATTCCTACGAGTTGAAAAAAATATAACCAAACTCAGAAAACTTAAAACAAGTGACGCTATTTTTAATCTTTTTTTAAAATCTAGTGTAAGCTAATTGGCTCTAGACCAGATTGAATAATTGCAGCGAGTGCTGAATCCTTATTTTCAAATGCCGCAAGAAGAACTCCATCCGCTCCATAAACAGAAAAAATATCAGTCTTGATACTATTTTCTGAATGTAACTCTTTTTTAATAAATGCATATCCAGAATTACCAAACTCAACAAAATCTTTTTCAGAAATCTTATTTTTATCTATCATGTTACTTAACCTGAATTTTCGTTTAATTTTAAACTAATTAATTTTTTTTTTGATTTGGTCGAAGCATCAGCGATTTCAATCTTCTTTGATTCGTCATGAGATACGGGTTGAAGTAAGTCTATATACAATAAACCGTTTTCCATGGAAGCACCATCAACTTTAATTCCATCAGCTAAAATAAAGCTTCTTTGAAATTGTCTTGTAGCAATACCTCTATGAATGAAAATTCTGTCACCATCAGGTTCTGAACGACTTCCTCTAATTAATAATTGATTTCCTTCTAAACTGATATCGAGTTCTTTTTTCTCAAAACCTGCTACAGCAATAGTTATTCTTAGAACCATATCTGATATTTGTTCAATATTGTATGGCGGATAAGAATCAGATGAAAGCTTTGAAATTCTATCTATAGTTCTCTCAAATTGATCAAATCCTAATAAAAAAGGACTGTTAAATAATGATAATCTCGTCATTTACCCTCAAATTTTTAGAGCGATATTATTTTGACCTTAATAATAAGCATCTTATTAAAAATATAATTATTAAAAAAAATTACAACAAAAAAATCATTTTTTTGGTGGAGCTGGACGGGATTGAACCGACGACCTCTACCGTGCCACGGTAGCGCTCTCCCAACTGAGCTACAGCCCCTATTTCTGTAAATTTTTATCACCGCAAAAATAGAAAAATTATATAAAATATAACATTTTTTAATATTCACTACAAAATATGTGAAAATATTTATACTAGCTATACATATAAATAATTCATATAATAAATAAACTAAATAATTAAAATAAATTTGATAAATACCATAAACTCTCTACTTTGTTCATATGAATGAAATTATATAAATAAGTTAAGCTTATAGAGATAGGAATAAGATTATGAACACAATTATTAATACTGCCGAAAAATTTAGTAATAATTTACCCAAATTCAATAAAGCCCACTGGTTACTGAGAATTCCTCTTTCTATTGTTTTTATTCAACAAGGTATAAATAAATTTCCAGTTGACATAAATGATGCAGAGTCATTCGGTTTACCATATTTTATATGGTTTTTGGTAGCTTGGGGAGAACTTTTTGCCGGGATTGGTTTATTGATTGGTGGGTTGGTTGAAAAACATTGGTTTACTGATATTGTTACTAGATTTTCTGGGATCGTAATGGTTGGAATTATAAGTGGTGTAATCTTAATTTCTAAGCCAGATAGCTTTCTTGATATTCTGCTCTATGACAATCTTCATGTCTTTTTATATGTAGTAGGATTATTTTTAAAATTACGTAATTTTTTTATAACATAATTATAATTTTTATTTTCTATATATGTATCTTCATATTT
>NZFI01000004.1:0-15478 GCA_002690595.1 Rickettsiales bacterium | reverse complement strand
TAATGGAAGTTTCATTAGGTATTTTAGTAGGTGCAATAATTGGTTTGATATTACTATCGGCTTTTTTTTCTGGAGCAGAAACAGCTTTGATATCAGCATCTAAAGCAAGGATTCATACGCTTGCTAAATCAGGGAAAAAAAATGCAATTATTTTTGAAAAATTATTTAAAAATAAGGAAAAATTAATTTGTACAATACTTTTAGCAAATAACCTAGTCAATGTTCTAGCCTCTGCACTAGCAACATCTATATTAATTAAACTCTTTGAATCTGATGGTATTGCATACGTAACGTTAATAATGACTTTTATGATTTTACTTTTTGGAGAATTATTACCTAAAACAATAGCTTTATTTAAGTCTGATTCTATCGCATTAAAAATTTCACCTATTTTTAAATTTCTTACTTTTATTTTTACTCCAATTACAGTTGCACTGAATTTATTAGTAAATTTTATTATAAAATCAGTAGGAATGAGTGAGATTAAGAACAATAGTTCAGAAGAATCTCAAATTGAAAGTGAAGAAGAATTAAGGGGAGCTATTGAACTCCATGGTGATAACTCTAAAGAAAGACAAGAAAAAGAGATGCTAAAATCAATTTTAGATCTTGATGATGTTTCAGTCAGTTCCATTATGATTCCCAGAAAAAATATTTCTAGTTTACCCGTTTCAATAACATATAATGAACTATTAACTAAAATAAAAGATAGTCCACATTCAAGAATTCCTATATGGGATAAAAATCCTGAGAATATTATTGGAGTATTTCATGTTAGACGTCTAATAGGCTTCAAACCAAATAAAGGTAGCAATTTTAATATAAAAAACTTTTGTCAAAAACCATGGTTTATTCCTGAATCATCTTCTTTAGCCAATCAATTAATGGAATTTAAAAAAAGAAAGGAGCATTTTTCAATTATTATTGATGAATATGGAGAGTTCCTTGGCATTGTTACTTTAGAGGATATTCTTGAAGAAATAGTTGGAAATATAGAAGATGAACTTGATGTTTTAAAAATTTCAAAAAGAATTAAAGGAGTTAAACAACAATCAAAAAATAACTTCACAGTTAGAGGAACAGTTACAATTAGAGATCTCAATAGAGAATTAGGTTGGAATCTTCCTGACCGTGAAGCTTCAACTATAGCGGGACTTATTCTTTATGAAAGTAGGTCAATACCAAATATTGGACAAGTATTTAAATTCTTTGGATACAAATTTGAAATTTTAGATAGAAAAAACAATCAGATTACTCTTGTTAAAATTGCAAAAATTTAAAAAATACTAAAAAAAAATCAAAAAAAGTAATATAATACCTATTAAGTTTCTGCAATGGGGAGGTAGATTCATTGATTATTAAAGATCTTATAGAGAAAATAATTGGTATTCAAAAATTATATTTTATAGAACAAGACAAAAGTGCATATGATGCAGCTGTTTTAATGCTTAAATTTAGATGTGGAGCACTACTAGTTTGTAAAAATAAAAATGACAAGTCACTTACAGGAATAATTACCGAAAGGGATTTGGCATTTAGAGTTATTCCGAAAAATCTTCACCCATCAAAAACAAAAATTTCTTCAATTATGACAAAAAAAGTTAATACAATATCAGAAAATAAAACAACACTTGATGCGATAAAAGTTATGAATACTAATGGTTTTAGACACTTGCCAGTCTTATCTAAAAAAGAAGTAACAGGCATTCTTTCTATGAGAGATTTATATGCAGTAGCAAATGACCAGCTTCAAGACTCTCTTAAACAACACCAAGAATTTCTTTTTGGAACAGGATATGGCGGTTGAAATCCTAATACAAAATTTTTATTCTTAATGCATGAATTTCATTAGACATTTCTTCACTTAATACATCATATATCATTCTCTGACCATTAACCTTAGAAACGTTAGATAATTTTTGAGATTTTATTTTAACAAAAAAATGTGAGTTTCCACTATTAGGACTTTGAGAGTGACCTTTGTGGAGTTCAGATTCGTTTTCAACTTCTAAAATTGAAGGATCAAAAAAAGATTTTAGTTTGTGGTAAATTTTAATTTTCATTATTATCTAATTATAAGAATTTATAAAAAAAAACAATGAAGAAGAAAAAAATTACTCTCAATTTTCCATGGGATGAGAAAAAATTAAATATAAAAAAGTGTGATCAAATTAATTGTAACAATCAAGGAGATTACAAAGCACCTAAATCTATTAATTCAAATGAAGTTTATAATTTTTGTCTAGAACATGTCAAAATATATAATAAAAGATGGAATTTCTTTGCTGGAAAATCTCAAAAGCAAATTTATCAATTTTTAAAAGAAGAAACCTATATCAATAAACCTACAAGACCTATGTCAGAAAGAATCTCATCAAAAATAAATTTTGACTTTTCATTCGATGCTGACTTTAATTCATTCTTTGAAAAAAAACCAAAAAAAGAAACTATGAGTTCCAAGCTAACTGAAATAGATAAAGCATTAAATTTATTTAACTTAAGTATACCCTTTACCTCTCTTGAATTAAAAAAAATATACAATAACTTAGTAAAAAGAAATCATCCAGATCTCCATGATGGAAATAAAAAAAAAGAAACATTATTAAAAAAGATAAATATTTATTATAAATTGCTTAAAAAAGTTGCGAGGTAAAAAAAATGTTAAAAGAAAATGAAGATCTTAAAAACTCAATTCCAGATTCTAAATGTTATTCTGATGATGTTTTTAAGATAAAAAAAAGAATAGAAATCCCATGTTTCTCAAAAAAAAATTCTTTAGTTCCTTGCATTGATAAAGATTATGTATTTGATGAAAAAACAACTATTTCCATCCTTCAAGGTCTAATAAATAATAAAAAGGTTTTAATACAAGGCTTACATGGCACTGGAAAATCAACTCATATTGAACAAATAGCTGCAAGATTAAATTGGCCATGTGTAAGAATAAATTTAGATAGTCATATCAGTAGAATAGATTTATTGGGTAAAGATGCAATTATTATAAAAGATAACAAACAAATAACTACTTTTAAGGAAGGAATTTTGCCTTGGTCTATCCAACATCCAGTTATACTTGTCTTTGACGAGTATGATGCAGGTAGACCTGATGTTATGTTTGTGATTCAGAGAGTATTAGAATCAAAGGGAAAATTAACACTTTTAGATCAAAACAAAGTACTTACTCCAAATCTTTATTCAAGAATTTTTGCGACATCCAATACAATAGGATTAGGTGATACATCAGGAATTTATCATGGAACTCAACAAATCAATCAAGGTCAACTGGATAGATGGAATATTATTACAACACTAAATTATTTAAAACCAGAGATAGAAGAGAAAATTGTCACCAAAAAAGTAAAAAATTTTTCTAAAAAAAATAAACATATAATTAGCTCAATGGTAAAACTTGCAAATCTAACAAGAGATGGATTCAAAAACTCAGATATTTCAATTCTAATGTCTCCAAGAACAACAATAAATTGGGCCGAGAACTCTCATATTTTCAATGATATAGATTTTGCTTTCTTAGTATCTTTTCTTAATAAATGTGAGGAAACTGATAAACTAATAATTAATGAATACTATCAAAGATGTTTTGGAAGAGAAATAATTGATCATGAAGGAGTATAAAAATCTTGATTTATTAACAAATCTATCAAATGCTACAGCCAGAACTTTAGCTAAAGATAGAAAAACAAACGTTGAATTTAACAAAACAAATAATCCAAAATCAAAAGATTCCCAGATAAGTATAAATCTTAAAAATCACAAGAAAAAAGGATCTATTAGAGGTAATATAGATTTTCATTGTTTTAATAAAAGGTTTTTGAACAAAAAAATATACAATCAATTTTTACCTAAATTAAAGTTGGAAAAAGAATTGTATGAGATTATTCATATTGCAAGATCCTCTTCATTAGGAATGATAAATTATGAAGGTTCTTTTTTAAATATCAGAGATTTTTTCAATTTACATGATTTAGACTCAAAATATGAAAATATAATAATTAATCACAAACCAATTCTCTTTTTTTTAATAGATTTTTTTTGTAAAAAAAAAATAATTGAGATTTCTAAAAATAGATATCTGCCTACAAATCAAGAAAATGAAATAATTTCTAGATTAAAAAAATTTATAAAAAAACATATTTTTTTTTCAAAACTAGCAAAAGAACTTTCTCAAAAAATTTCTTCCACAGAAAACAAAGAAAAGGAATTACAAGATGATAGCAATCAAATTAATGAAAATAAAAATGAAAATACACCAAATACAACCAATAATGAACAACAACACAGCGAATACTTAGTCCAAAAATATGATATTAAAACTTCTGATGCTAAAATTAGATCCGATAATGAAGACAAGAAAAATAATTATGAAGGACTTAATAATAAAAAAAATAAAACTAACATGGATAAAAGTCGATATAAGGTTTTTACCCAAAGGCATGACCTGATTGCGAATGCTTCAAAATTAGCAGAAAAAAGTGAATTAAATTTATTGAAGAAAAAACTCGACAAAGAATCTCCAAAATTTGATAGTTTAATTAGACAACTTGCAAATAGACTTGAAAGAAAGTTAATGGCCAATCAATTAAGAGCATGGGAATTTGATATTGAAGAGGGAATTCTTGATTCTTCAAAATTAACTCGAATTGTGCTTAACCCTAATAATAATCTAACATTTAAGAAAGAAACTAATTCTAATTCAAAAAATACAATAGTTTGTCTTCTCTTAGACAACTCAGGATCTATGAGAGGTAGGCCTATTATGATAGCTGCAAATGCAGTTGAAGTTTTAACTAAAACGTTGGAAAGATGTGGTGTAAAAGTTGAAATACTTGGTTTTACAACAAAAGAATGGAAAGGAGGAAAATCAAAAATTGATTGGGTTAATCAAGGTAAAATAGAAAAACCAGGAAGACTCAACGATATATTACATATAATTTATAAAGATTCTGAAACGAATTGGAAAAATTGTAATAAAAATTTAGGGCTTGTACTTAAAGAAGGATTATTGAAAGAAAATATAGATGGTGAAGCTTTAATCTGGGCAAATAAAAGACTTCTTCAAAAAGAACAAAAAAAAAAAATTCTGATCGTTATATCAGATGGTGCTCCAGTTGACGACTCAACTCTATCTTCTAATAATTCAAATCTATTAGAAAGCCATTTAATAGAAACAGTCAATCATATAGAACAAGCTAAAAAAATTGATTTGATGGCTATAGGTATAGGGCATGATGTTTCTAAATATTATAAAAAAGCATTCACCATTGATGATGTTAGTAAACTTGCTGAAGTAATGTTAGGGAAATTGACAGAGCTTTTTGAAAGAAAAAAAACTATTATTTAACTGATAATAAATTTTTTTTTATTATTAAAGTTTCTGGAGTGTGATCTTTTGCTCTTAAACTAAGTATATAATTATCAATTCCACCATTATGTTCTACAGATTTAATTCCTCTTACTGAAACTTTCAATTTTATTTTTTTTCCCAGTTTTTCAGAAAAAAATGATATATTTTGAAGATTAGGAAGAAATTTTCTTTTTGTCTTATTTATAGCTTTACTGACATTGTTACCAGATAAAGGTTTTTTTTTTGTTATAGCACATTTTTTAGACATTATTTTTTCCTAATATTTACTTATTTCTATTTATTATTTTAATAAAATCAAGTGTCATTTAAAATTTTTAAGATATGAGTCTAAAATTAAATTGGCTGCTTGATTTGAATTTATTGAACGTTTCTTTATTTTGCTTGTAATTTCATCAATTAAATCACTACTCTGAAGTTTATTTTTTAAATATGAGCTTAATTTATTCTCTGTTAAATCCCACATCCAACTTACATCTTGAAAGGATCTATTTTTCATATAATTTCCATTTTTTTTTCGAATTTTATGAAATTCTTTTATATCATTCCATACAGGACTCATCCCTTCAGAATTAATTGATGAACATTTTAGGACTTTTGGTGTCCAATCATCTCTATTTTTCTGTATAATAGTTAAAGCATTCCTATAATCGTTTACAGTTACTTCAGCAGAGGATAACAAATTGTTATCAGCTTTATTTACAATTAATAGATCTGCTATTTCAATAATACCCTTTTTAATTCCTTGTAAATCATCACCACCTGAGGGCAATAATAAAACTAAAAAAATATCTACCATATTATAAACGTTAGTTTCTGCTTGTCCCACTCCCATTGTTTCGATAAATATAATATCGTAACCAGCAGCTTCTAAACATAATATTGATTCTCTAGTTGTTTTGGTAACTCCTCCTAAATGACCAGAACTAGGACTAGGTCTAATAAATGCATTATTTTTAACAGATAATTTTTGCATTCTAGTTTTATCACCTAAAATTGAACCTCCGGTTTTTTTAGACGATGGATCAATTGCTAAAACGCCTACGTTCAAACCTTTTTCAATTAAAAATAAACCAAATGATTCTATAAATGTTGATTTACCTACACCTGGAACTCCGGTAATTCCAATCCTAATAGTTTCATTATTTTGAGGTAAATTTACGATAAGCTCTTCAGCTTTTTCTTGATCTAAAGAATTTGATGATTCAATAAGTGTAATTGCTTTTGCCAAGTGTTTTATTGAACCTTTCTTTATTTTTTTAACCATTTCTTTAATACTTAAATGATCATATTTATTAATTTTCCCCTCATCCTGATCTTCATAATAAAAATCATTTGCTGTAACAAAACCATTAGTTAAAACTGAGATTTTATTTAAAATCTTTCTGTCTGGAATTCTTACTTTATTTATATATCTAGATATTGATACTTCTGAAATATCCAATCTTTCAGCAAATTTCTTCGAGGAAATCTTATTAATTTTAAGATATTTTTTTAAATGCATATATTTTAACCATTATGGTTAATATATCATAATATTTTTATGATTTCAATAGCTGCCTTTGGTATACTAGTTCCAGGGCCGAAAATTTTAGTTACTCCTATTTTAGTCAAAAAATCATAATCCTTTGGTGGAATAACTCCTCCACAAATTACTTTAATTGAATCTGCTTCTTGCTTTTTTAACTCTTTCATTAAAATAGGAACAAGTGTTTTATGCCCAGCTGCAAGTGTTGAAACTCCTATTAAATGAACATCATTTTCAATTGCCTGTTTAGCTGCTTCTTCAGGGGTCTGAAATAAAGGTCCTACATCTACATCAAAACCTAAATCTGCAAAAGCTGTAGCAATTAACTTAGAGCCCCTATCGTGGCCATCTTGACCTAATTTTACAACTAAAATTCTTGGTCTTCTGCCTGTATTTTTTGTAAATACATCTATTTCTTCTTTAATCTCTTCAAACACTATATTAGGTTTACTTGAATTTGCATAAACCCCTGAAATCATTTTAGATGAAGGCACATGTCTACTATAAATTTTTTCTAATGATGAGGTTATTTCACCAATTGTACACCTATTATGTGCAGCTTCAATTGAAAGTTCTAATAAATTAAGAGCATTTGATTTTGCCGCATCTTCTAATTTTTTTAGTGAATTAAAAACTTTATTCTTATCTCTATTCAATTTAATTTTTTTTAATCTTTTTATTTGGTCTTTCCTTGCTTGCTCATTATCAATTGAGAGTACATTTATCTTCTGCTTTTCAAAAGGTTTATATTTATTAACACCAACTATAGTCTCTTCTTCTGAATCAACTCTAGCCTGTCTTTTAGCTGAGCTTTCCTCAATTCGCATTTTTGGGATTCCCATTTCTATTGCCTTAACCATACCTCCAGCTTTATCTACTTCAGTTAATAAAACCTTTGCTTCTTTTATCATATTAGAAGTAAGATTTTCTATATAATAAGAACCAGCGAGAGGATCAATTACATTCGTTATACCTGTTTCTTCAGCTAAAATTAGTTGAGTATTTCTGGCAATTCTTGCTGAAAAAGAAGTAGGAAGCGCTAGAGCTTCATCAAAACTATTAGTATGTAAAGATTGTGTTCCGCCAAAAACTGCAGCCATAGCTTCAACTGTAGTTCTTATTACATTATTATAAGCATCCTGTTCTGTAAGCGAAACACCGGAAGTCTGACAATGAGTTCTGAGTGCTAAACTTTTAATATTTTTGGGATTAAATTTACTTATCATCTCAGACCACATAAACCTTGCTGCTCTCATTTTAGCAATTTCCATAAAAAAATTCATACCTATAGACCAAAAAAAAGATAACCTTGGCGCAAAGTCATCTATTTTTAAACCTCTTTCTAGTGCAACTTTTACATACTCTAAACCATCAGCAAGAGTATACGCTAATTCCTGAACTTGATTAGCACCTGCTTCTTGCATATGATAACCACTAATTGAAATAGAGTTGAATTTAGGCATCTTTTTGGAGGTATATTCAATTATATCTGCTACAATCCTCATACTTGGCTTTGGGGGATATATATAGGTATTTCGGACCATAAATTCTTTTAAAATATCATTTTGAATAGTCCCTGTTAGTTCTTCTTGTTTGCAACCTTGTTCCTCACCTGCTGCAATAAAACAAGCTAAAATTGGAAGAACAGCCCCATTCATTGTCATTGAAACACTCATCTTATTAAGAGGTATACCATCAAATAAAATTTTCATATCTTCAATTGAATCAATTGCTACACCTGCATTTCCTACATCAGCAACTACTCTCGGATGATCAGAGTCATACCCCCTGTGTGTAGCTAAATCAAATGCAACAGATAGACCCATAACTCCATTATTTAAACCTTCTTTATAAAATTTATTGGATTCTTCAGCCGTAGAAAATCCTGCATATTGTCTTATAGTCCAAGGTCTATTGGCATACATAGTTGCCCTTGGACCTCTTGTAAATGGAGGAAGACCAGGAAAACCATTTGTATGCTCAAGATTTTCTATATCTTTTGATGTATACAAAGGCTTTAAATTTATACCCTCAGGAGTTAACGTATTTAGTTTACTACTTTCCTTTCCTTTTAGTTCCTTAATCGCTAATTTCTGCCAATCCTCAAATGTATATTTTTTAGACAAATTTATTCCCCATTAATTAATAGTTTTTTTTACCAGATGAGTTTTGAGATTGCAAAACTAGGAAAAATTTTTTTTTTTTCCATTAAATCATTTAATTTTTTAATATCAATAAAGTTATCTTTATTAACCTCTCTGTGAATTCCGCTTGTAACAAGAAGACTATCCAATTTTTCATTTATTGCTCCTTGTATATCATTTGATAATGAATCACCTATAACTAAAATTTTTTCTTTTACTTTTTTTTTACCTATTACACTAAAACATTTCTCATAAATTTCACTATGAGGTTTACCAAAATATTCAACTTTGCCACCCTGATTCTCATAAAACTCTGCAAGTAATCCAGCACATATCATTGAGTTATTTCCTCTGATTACTGTTTTATCTGGGTTGGAGCATATCATCGGAATATCTAATTGAGACAAAGCACACAATATTTTGGTATAATTTTCTAATTTATCATTATCACCCCATGGTCCAGTATTAAGCACGAAATCAGCTTTATTCGGATTCTTTGTAATAATTAATTTTAAATCCTTTGTTAAATGATCGTCTCTTGGTGGACCAATATGAAAACAGTGTAGTTTATTCTTTTTAGCTGAAATTTTTTTTTTCATGTTTAACCATGATACTTCTCCTGAAGATATAATATCTTTATATAATGATTCAAAAATACCAAACTCTTTTAGCTGTTCCTTAATAATATAATTTCTCCTTGGAGCATTTGTTATAAATAAAACATCTTTATTATTATTTTTTAAATTATTTAAGACATTTAAAACTCCTGGAAACACCTCTATACCATTATGAATTACTCCCCATAAATCAATGAAAAAACTATCATAGTTTTTTTGAATATCTGATAGATTTGAGATTTTTTTTTTAAAATTCATATTAGCATTCATAAGACTTTATGACCAATTGCTGCTTTAATATTTGAAAAACCCTTTGATATCAGAATTTCGTTAACACCTTTTAGGATTTTTAATACTACTGCAGGTCCTTCGTAAATCAATGCTGTATATATCTGTATCAAACTTGCTCCAAGGCTAATTTTTTCAAATGCATCTTCCGCTGTTAAAATTCCACCAACACCAATTATTGGAATTTTTCCATTAGTTAGCTTGTAAGTTTCTCTTAAAATTAGATTTGACTGTTCAAAAAGAGGAGGACCAGATAGACCCCCTTCTTCTCTTATCTTCCATGAATTTAACAAAGGTTTATTTTTTAATGATTTTCTCGAAATTGTTGTATTAGAAACAATTAGTCCGTTAATCCATTGTTCATTTAATGATACCTGGCATATATTTTGAAGATCTTCTTTATTAATGTCTGGAGAAATTTTTACTAACAATGGTATAGAATACTTATTTTTATCACTTAATATTTTTAATAAGCTATTTAATTTATCTTTTTTTTGAATTTCTCTTAACCCGGCAGTATTCGGAGATGAGACGTTAACAACAATATAATCAAAATAATTAGAACAGTTTTCAATTAAAGAAACATAATCTGAAATATAATTTTCTGTATCTTTATTCTTTCCTATATTGATACCAACTAAACCTTTTCCTCCAGACTTTCTATATTGTAAGACATTAATCAAAAAATTTTCAATTCCTTTGTTATTAAAACCTAGCCTTTGAATAACAGCAGAATGTTCTGGAATTTTAAAAACTCTTGGTTTTGGATTTCCATTCTGAGGCCTAGGTGTAACTGTGCCAACTTCAACAAATCCAAAACCCATTTTGAGACAACCGTTTATTACTTCTGCATTCTTATCAAAACCAGCAGCCAAGCCAATAGGGTTTTCAAATTTTTTTCCCCATAACTCAATTTTTAATGAATCATCTTTAAATTTATTATTATAAAACTCATACTTTAAAAAATTTAAGAACATTGAATGAGCAATTTCCGGAGGAAGTAAATTACTTGCTTTAGATATATATTTAAACATTTTCAAACTCACAAATCTTTATATTTGTTATCTCTTTAATTTTTAAATATTTAAAATCATTAATTTGATCAAAAATTAAAGCTCCATAATAATGAGGAAAAAGTTCACCATTTCGAGATTTTTCCCACTTTAAATTAGTTTTTAGAACATCAGAAAAAAATCTAAGTAAAACTATTTCATTTTTATTATTAAAATATAATTTAATTGTACTATAAACTTGCGATTCATTACATAAATGAATAAATCTGGACTTTTTATCAAGTTTACTGCCTAAAAAAAGATTTTTTTTTTAAAGTCCTGCCATTCACTTTTGATAAGAATTTTATATACATAATCATTCATAATTCTATTTTTGTGAATTTAAAGTAATAGCTTTTTGAAACAACTTTAAAGTTTCATTTATTCCATAAAATTTAATAAAAGATCCAATTCTAGGTCCTTGACTTTGTCCAAGAATGACTTCGTAAAATGCTGAAAACCATTCTTTTAAATTTTCAAAGTCTAGCTTCATCCCAATATCGTATATTTTTGTTTGAATATCTTCACTATTTTCATTTCCATTTAATTTTTTTAACATTTCGATCATCATTTTGAAACCTAATATCTCTTTTGTTGATGGCAATCTATAACATTTATTTGGGAGAATGAATTTTTTATAGTAATTAACTCCAAACTCTAATAATTTATTTAGAAATAAATGGTCTTTTCTTACAAGATTTGGATAATAATTTTCTATAAATCCCCATAAGATATCAATATTCTCAGCATTACATACACTAGCAAGATTGAGTATCATATTAAATGATATACCTTCAGGAACTTTTTCTGAATCTAATAAATTAAGAAACCAAACAGGGTTTTGATATTTTTCCTCTTTTTTTTGAGTTAAAAATTTATTTTTATATTTTATAAATTCATCCGTTGTCTTTGGAATAACATCAAAAAATAATCTTTTAGCTTTCCTTGGTGACTGAAACATAAATAGTTCTAAACTTTCTTGAGGAGCGAAATTTAACCACTCATCAACAGAAATACCATTCCCAATTGATTTTGATATTTTCTCACCATTTTCATCTAGAAACAATTCATATGTGAGATTAACTGGAGGGTTCCCTCCAATAATACGATTAATTTTACTTGATAATTGAAAGGACTCTATTAGGTCTTTACCATTCATTTCGTAATCTATTTTAAGAACTTTCCACCTCATTGCCCAATCTACTTTCCATTGCAACTTACAATTGCCATCTAGAATAGATATTTCAGTATCTTTTTTTGAATAAGGATTTAAATATAAAATTTTTTTATTTTTTTTATCAATTTCATTTATTTTAACCTGCAAAACTTTTCCTGTAATATTACAAATAGGAAGGAAAGGTGAATAGTTCTCTCTTCTTTCTTTTCCTAATGTTGGCAAGATAACATTTCGAACTTTTTCATAATTTTCTAAAACATCTATTAAACCATTATTGAAAAACCCAGACTTATATAATTCCGTAGAAGATTTAAATTCGTAATTAAAACTGAATTTATCTAAAAATTCTTTTAGTTTTTGATTATTATAATTTGCAAAACTATCAAATTTACCAAATGGGTCCGGTATCGAGGTCAATGGTTTTTCTAAGTTTTCTCTGATTAATTCTTTATTAGGTATATTTTCAGGAACCTTGCGAAGACCATCCATATCATCAGAAAAAACGATTAATCTAACAGGATACTCAGTATCAGTTATAATTTTTTCTTTAAAAGCCCTTATAACCATTGAAGTCCTTAGAACTTCACCAAATGTTCCGATATGAGGTAGACCAGAAGGTCCATATCCAGTCTGAAAATTACAAGTCGTTAAGTTATTTTTCTTATACCCTAACCTTTTATCGAGTTTTCTAGCTTCATCAAAGGGCCATAATTTAAGTTGATTTTTATACATATTGGTCAAATTATCATATTAAAAGAAAAATTCAGCACTTAAAAAACTTTTATAAAATTATATTACATATTTTTATTGTAATATAATTAAAACAACATTATTTTTTAGTATATTATAATTAAATGTTTTTTTTATACTTAAATAATGATAATGTTTTGGAAATTTACGAGTGGGATTGTGGCCAAAAAATTAAAAGGTGAATATTTCATTTTTTCAGCTAACAGGTTAAAAGATGGTAAAGTGGTCTTTTACTCTGAAGAGAAAAATTGGGTAACTGATTCAAATTTGGCTAAAAAAATTTTTTTAAACGAAATCTCCAAATTTGAAGAATTCGTTTCATTGGATGAAAAAAAATGTTTGATAGTTAGTCCTTATTTAATTGAAGTTAATGAAGAGGGAAAAATAAAAAAATTAAGAGAGAAGATACGGTCTAAAGGTCTTAATGATTTTTTAAAAAAAAATGTACAGATATAACAGTATAGATAGTCAAATAATTAAATCCAGAGTTAAGGAATTCAGAGAACAAGTAATCAGAAGATTAAATGGTAAATTAACTGAAGAAGAATTTAAGCCACTGAGACTAATGAATGGTTTGTATCTTCAACTACATGCTTATATGCTCAGAATTGCAATTCCATATGGTGAGTTATCACATATACAATTAAATAAAATTGGTCAAATAGCTAAAAAGTATGATAGAGGTTATGGTCATTTCACTACTCGACAAAACATTCAACTAAATTGGCCTAAATTAATTGATGTGCCAGAAATACTTGATGAACTTGCAGAAGTTGAAATGCATGCAATTCAAACCTCTGGTAATTGTATTAGAAATATTTCAGCAGATCATCTGGCTGGTCTAACGAAAGAGGAAGTTGAAGATCCAAGACCATGGTGTGAAATAATAAGAAAATGGTCAACATTCCATCCCGAGTTCTCCTTCTTGCCTAGAAAATTTAAAATAGCTGTAACAGGATGTAAACTTGATAGAGCAGCAATTAAAGTTCATGATATTGGCCTAAGACTAATAAAAATAAATAAAAAGATTGGCTTTGAAGTATTTGTTGGTGGTGGACAAGGCAGATCTCCTTTTATAGCAAAAAAAATAAAGAGCTTTTTACCAAAAGAACAAATCTTGAACTACCTTGAAGCAATTTTAAGGACCTACAATGAGCTTGGTAGGAGAGATAATATCTATAAAGCTAGAATTAAAATTTTAGTGCATGAACTCGGAATAAAAGAATTTAAAAGAAAAGTTGAGATGGAATGGAAACTACTCAAAAATAGTCCTATGATTATAACTGAAAAAGAAATTAAGAAAATTAAGAATTTTTTTAAATTACCTAATTTACGCCCATGTAATTCAAAGATACCTGAAGTTTTAAACAGTGATTTTAATTATTGGTTAGGTCAAAATACAATTCCTCATAAAATTGAAGGATATTCTATTGGTTTAGTTTCATTAAAACCCAATAAAATGCCTCCAGGTGATATGACATCATCACAAATGTCAACCCTTTCAAAAATTTCAAAGAAATTTTCTTTTGGTGAGTTAAGAGTTACACATGAACAAAACATCGTTCTTCCACATATTAAAAACAAATCTTTATTTGAAGTATGGAGATCCCTTAAAGATATTAATCTAGCAACTTCAAATATAAACCTTATTACTGATACAATTTGTTGTCCAGGTATGGATTATTGTGCCCTAGCAACAGCAAGGTCAATTCCGATTGCACAAAGAATTAGTGAGCATTTTAATGATTATTTAAAACAAAAGATTATTGGAAAATTAAAAATTAAAATATCTGGGTGTATTAATGCATGTGGACATCATCACGTTGGGAATATTGGTATACTTGGATTAGATAGAAACGGAGAAGAGTACTACCAAATTACTTTGGGCGGGTCAGCAACTGAAAACTCAAAAATTGGTGAAATAATTGGGCCTTCATTTTCCTCAGATGAAATAATTAATGCAATTGAAAATATTATAAACGTTTATCTTAAAAATAGATTAAATGAAAACCAAACATTTCTTGAAACATATAATAAAATTGGTCTAAATCCATTTAAAGAAGTTTTATATGATAATAATAAATAAAGAAAAAATTTTAACTGATCAGTTTATACCAATCAATAAATTAGATGACATAAATAATTATAATTTTTTTTTTTTTGATCTAAACTTTTGGATAGAAAACAAAAGTCTACTAAAATCATCAAATAAAAATTTTGGAATTGAAATAAATTCAGACGATTCTTTAGACCAAATTAAATGTGATTTACCTTTTTTTAAGTTAATTATAATTAACTTTAAAACATTCAAAGATGGAAGACCTTTTTCAATGGCTCGAAAACTAAGGTCATCTTTAAAATTTAAATCTGAAATAAGAGCTGCTGGTCATATTCTTCCTGACCAATATATATTTTTATTAAGATGTGGTTTTAATTCAGTAAAAATAAAAAAAGAAGAAAAAGATATATGGTTAAAAATACTGAAAAACAACTTAGGAGTTTACTATCAGCCTAAAATTTAAAAACCCACTGAAAAACTTCT
>NZFI01000003.1:0-26629 GCA_002690595.1 Rickettsiales bacterium | reverse complement strand
TTTTAAATTTAATTTTAACTTTTTTTTAATCTTATATAAAATACATATTTTCTTTAATTATTTGATTTTAATAAAGAACTGAAACAATTTAAAAGTAAAAAAATAAAATTGACAAAGAATTTATAAATTGAGAATATAATTTTAATGTTAAAGTATATTTGTTTTTTCTTAAGTTTTTTTGTTTTGAATTTATTTAATTATAATAATTCAAACGCAATGCAGCTAGATATATTATGTATTGCTAAAATAGGTTCATCTAATAGTGATTTTAAGGATTTAATTGTAAGTATTGATACTGATTCAAAAACTGTTGCTTTGGGTGGTTTTAAATTTAGTGCTGATGAATTCATTGTTAGTGATTCAAATATTAAATGGTCAGCTAAATCAATTGAAAATATGTACGAAAATGTAAGTGGTCACACGAGTGGAATACTGGGAAGGTTTTCCGGAAATTTATCTTTAGTTTTTCAAAAACATGGGATGAGTCCAAGTAATGAGATGAATTTTAAATGTGAAAAATTTAAAATGAAAAATAGAAAGTTTTAATTTACTTTTTTAAATTTAAGTGTCATCCTATCACTTTCACCAATTTTTAAATATTTTTTTTTGTTCTTATTTTCTAACCTAAGTGTTGGGGGAAGAGTCCAAACTCCTTTTGGATAATTTTTAGTATCTAATTGATTAGAATTAATCTCAGATTTTTCTATAAGTTTAAAACCTTTTTTCTCAATTAAATTAATTAAAAAAGATTCAGGAATATATCCTTTTTTTGAAGATAGGTATGGATTTTTGAAATCTTCCGCTCTATGTTGAACAACTCCAAGAATTCCATTTTTTTTTAGTACTCTATTAATTGAATTATAAATATCATCTATATTGTCATTATTAAGCCAATTATGACTATTTCTAAAAGTTAAAACTAAATCTTGACTATCAGATTTGATGTCAGGTATGTAGTTATTATTTTTTTTGAATTTTACAATATTAAAACTTCCAAAAATTTGACTCTTTTTTTCAAAATATTTTTTAAAATTATTATGCATTTTAGACAAATATTTGTTTGGATGATCTTTTCCAAAACTAGCAACTGTTAAGTTTCCATCATTTTTAAGATAAAAAGATAGAATTTCAGTATACCAACCTCTACCTGGAAGTATTTCAACAACATTCATTTCAGGTTGAATTCCAAAAAATTTTAAGGTTCTTTCTGGATTTCTATATTTATCTCTGATCGTATTTTCTTTTTTTCTATTATTATTTTCAACTGCTTGTAAAAGTTTTATGTCTACACAATGTGCATCCGATTGTATTAATATTATAAAAAAACTTAAAAATAATAGAGAAATAATTTTCATAAAAGTTAACTACTAAATTTTTTTTGGTTTAAAATTTTCAGCATATGACTTTTTAATCTTTTTCCTTAAATTTGGATGAAATACTTTAAATTCAAGATTATTATTTTGAGCAAAAAGAATTGCCTCGTCTAATTTATCAAAATAAACCTTAATCTGATCATATGTATTGTCTGATCTATTCCAGCAAAAAGTATTACTTATTTTATTTGCACTAACAGTAAGCGTTTCTAGACACCAGACTTTAGTATTTTTTATTCCTGATTGCATAGCTGATTTTGATGGTTGATATATTTTAAATTTCATGACTTGTTATATTTTTTTAATGCATATTTCATATCTTCAATTAAATCATCGTGATTTTCTAAACCAAGATGAATTCTAAACCAAAATGCTTTATTGTCTTTCTTATAAAAAAAACTATTTTCTAATGGAAGTATAAGACTCTCAAAACCTCCATAACTGAAACCAATTTTAAAAAGTTTTAAGTTATCAACAAATGATTCAATTTTTGATTTATTGTTTTTATTCAAAGAAAAAGTAATTAAACTATTTCCAATTTTATGATATTTTTTCCATAGTCTAAAGTTTCTGCCTTTATCTCCTGGAGGATAAAAAATATAGGAAATTTCTTTTAAACTTTGAAGATATTTATATACTTTATAAGCATTTTTATTATGTTTTTCCATTCTAAGTGAAAGAGTTTTAAGTCCTCTAATTGTTAAATAACAATTCTCAGATGATACAAAGTCTCCAATTCTAATAATAGTCGGTTTTATTTTTTTATATATTTTTTCAGAACAAGCAATTATTCCACAAAAACAATCAGAATGTCCTGAAATATATTTAGTCGCAGATTCTATAACTATATCAATTCCTAAATTTAATGGATTTATTCCAAGAAAAGTTGACCACGTATTATCCATAATGGTTATTATTTTTTTTTTTTTTGCTATTTTTACTATTTTTTCAATGTCTTGTATTTCATAGTTTAATGAGCTGGGTGATTCTAAATAAATTAATCTGCACTTACTATTAACTTTTTTTTCTAAATTAGATTCATTTGTGGGTTTATAAAAAATTGGGTTTACTCCGCATTTTTTTAATTCTAAATTAATATAATTAGCTACTGGTTCATAGCAATTTTCTACAATAAGTATATTTTCATTTTTCTTAACTAAAGAAAAAATGGTACTTGTAATTGCTGACAAGCCTGAAGAAGTTATAATAGATTTTTCAGATGAATATAATTGGCATATTATTTTTTCTAATGTCTTAGTTGTATAAGTGCCGAATCTTCCATAGTAAGGAACCGTATATTTATTTTTTTTAGCATCTAGAAAATCCTTATAATTATTGAAAGCTAGCGTAGAGTTTTTGTATATTGGTGTTGTTAATGACCCATGAATATTTTTAGGTTCTAACCCACTATGTATAATTTTTGTTTCTTTTGTCATAATGCTCCCCATTCTGACCATGAACCATCATACAGAAAGTTATTTTTATGATTTAATAAATGCAATGCAAAAATTATATTACAAGCTGTAACCCCTGAACCACATAGGCAAATCACTTTTTTAGATTTTAGTTTATTATTATTATAAAATATATCTTTAAGTTTTTCATTACTTAAAATGAACCCATTTTTATCGTGAATTATATTAAATGGAATATTTATACTTTTTTGAATATTGCCTCTTCTGACATTTTTTCTAGGTTCAGGCTCTAGACTTTTAAATCTTCTTAGTGGCCTTGCATCTATAATTGAATATGAGTTTTTATAATTACTATTCATTAACTTTAAAATTTTATCCTTGGAAACAATTAAATTCTTTTTTCTATTAATTAGATAATTACTTATATAACTCTTTGCTTTATTTTTTTCCAAAGGAAGTTTTTCTTTTTTCCAGTTTTCAAACCCACCATTAAGAATACTAATTTTTTTATGTCCAAATACTTTAAACATAAACCATACTCTTGAGGAACAAAAAAAACCTGTTTGGTCATAAATAATTAAATGATCATCATTAGAAATTCCTATTTTAGAAGCCAAAGTTTTTAATCTTTCATCAGAAGGCATCATGTGAGGGAGTTTTGTTTTTTGGTCAGAAAAAAGATCTATATCAAAAAAAACTGAATTAGGTATGTGTGATTTTATGTATTCATTATAACCATTCTTTTTTGGATCTAAAAACCATCTTGAATCCAAAATTTTTATATTTTTGTCATTCATTTTTTCTAATAATTCAGAAGACGAAATTATATATTTTTTTTTTACAACCATTTTGGATATTTGATGTTTTTTTCGTTTAAAAATTTTTTATTAAAAATTTTACTTTGATATCTAGTGCCATAATCACATAAAATAGTTACAATATTTTTATTTTTTCCTAACTTTTTACCTAATTTAATAGCTCCAGCAATATTAATTCCAGATGATCCCCCAAGAATAATTCCTTCATTTTTTAATAATTCGAAAACTTGCTCCATTGCTTCGTTATCGGTTATTCTAAAACATTCATCTACTTTTAGAGAAGTTAAATTTTTTGTTATACGACCTTGTCCAATACCTTCAGTTATAGAAGACCCTGATGAATTAAGAATGCCTTTTGTGAAATATTCATACATTGCTGAACCGTTAGGATCTGCTAAACCAATGCATATATTTTTATTTACAGTTCTTAAATATTCACTAACTCCAGTTAATGTCCCTCCCGTTCCAATAGAACAAATAAAGCCATCAAGTTTACCAGATAATTGATTCCATATTTCAGGTCCTGTATGAAGGAAATGAGCATTTTTATTTGATAAATTATCAAATTGATTTGCCCAAAATACTCCTTCATCGCAAGTTATTTCTTTTGATAGTTTTTCTGAAAATTTTATGTAATTTTCTGGATTTTTGTATGGTACGGCTTTAACCAATCTAAGATCAGCTCCACAAAGATTTAACATTTTCTTTTTTTCTTCACTCTGAGTTTCTGGCATAACAATGATAGTTTTTATTCCTAAAGAATTTCCAACTAAGGTTAATCCGATACCTGTGTTTCCAGCTGTTCCCTCAACTATAATACCGCCCTTTTTTATTTTTTTACTTTTTATAGCGTCGTCTATTATTTGAAGTGCAGCTCTATCTTTAACTGAACCACCAGGGTTTAAAAATTCACATTTTCCATAAATATTACAATTTGCTATTTCAGAAGCTCTATTAAGTTTTAATAGGGGGGTATTGCCAACGCATTCAGAAAAATTTTGGTATACATTATTCATATTTTAATTAATCTAAGTAAAAATTTTTATAAATTAGTTTCTATTTTTAATAAATAAATCTTGGTAAGTGAGAATAAATTTTCCTATATATATATCACATTTATATTTATTTTACGGGAATTTTAATATGTTTTGCTTAATTTTAACCTTTTCCTGCCGAAAATAAATATAGTATAAATTTTTAAATTTCAATAAATTCAGAAAATGAAACATTATTTTTTATTATCTAAATCTTAGAAAGTGAAAAAATCTTTCTGCCTTAAAGTGTTTAATTTATCAAAAAAATATGATGATTTTTATGCTTTGAAAAATATTAGCTTTGAATTACCAGAGTCAGGAATTTACGGACTTTTAGGGACTAATGGTGCTGGAAAAACAACCTTATTAGGAATGATATTAGGTCTTATTACACCATCAAGTGGTGATATTTTTGTCTTTAATAAAAATTTTTCATTAAATTATAAAGAGCTTCTTAAAAGAATGAATTTTGAAAGCCCTTATGTTGATCTTCCAAAAAAATTAACGGTTAAACAGAATTTAATTTTTTATTCAAGACTTTATGGAGTAGAAAATTTTACGAAAAACATAGAAAGTTTATCAAAAAATTTAAAAATATTTGATTTACTAGAGAGAAATTTTGGTACTTTATCTGCAGGTCAAAAAACGAGAGTAGGGTTATGTAAAGCTCTTATTAATAAACCAGATTTATTACTTTTAGATGAACCTACAGCATCCCTTGATCCTGAAACCTCATTGTTTGTTAGGAAATTTTTACTTTCTTATCAAAAAGTAAATAAAATTTCTATACTTATAGCCTCCCATAATATGGCTGAAGTAGAAAGTATTTGCACAAGAGTGATTATTTTAGATAAAGGAAGAATTAAGCTTGATGGAAAACCAGAAGATTTGGTAAGAAAATATAAACAAAAAAATTTAGAGCAACTTTTTATAAATATTGGTGAATGAGTGTTTAATAGAATATATGCAATGATTTTAAGGTACAAAACTGTTGTTTCTGGTTCTTTGCCTAGATTACTTAGTATTTTTTACTGGCCTTCAATTCAAATTATCCTTTGGGGTTTTTTTTCAAATTTTCTAGTTTCCATTAATAGTGATTCATCTTTAAATCCTATATCTTTTATTTTATCTGCAATTATTTTATGGGATGTACTTTTTAGAGGTCAGCTTGGATTATCTATGACATTTTTTGAAGAAATATGGTCTCGAAATTTAGGACATTTATTAATTACTCCTCTGAGAGATTATGAATTTATAATTAGTTTGATTTTAATAAGTTTCATAAGAACTTTATTAGGTTTGACTCCAGCAATTTTTATAGCAAATTATTATTTTGATTTTCACCTTTTTGAACTTGGCGTTTATTTGATTTTATTTTTCTTTAATTTAATTTTTACTGGTTGGTCTATAGGTTTTTTTGTTTCAGGTTTAGTCTTGCGATTTGGTCAATCTTTCGAAGAATTAGCTTGGGCTTTTATATTCATATTATTACCATTTTCTTGTGTTTACTATCCTTTAGATTCATTACCTTATCTATTTCAAAAGTTAGCTTTATTATTTCCTCCTGTTTATGTTTTTGAAGGTATGAGAAATATTTTTATTGATAGTTTTTTTTCTGAAACCCTTTTTTTTAAAGCATTAATTATTAATATTTTATATTTCTGCTTTTCTATTTTTTTCTTTTTAAGAATGATCTCTTTATCAAAAAAAAAAGGAAATTTATTTAATTTTGGGGAATAAAAATCAAATCAATTTGTATCTGATTTGACGCATATTCTTTTTTTGTTTTTGATAAAAAACTTGGCATGAACTCTTAATTAATTGTTCTTCGTTACCTGAAAATAAGTAGTATTTTAATCTTTTAAAATTTATTTTACTAAATATAGTTCCTGATAACTCTCTTCTGTACCATTTTTCTGCTCTTCCTAGACACTTTATGCACGCAATTTTTTTTATCTCTTTATTTAAATTTTTATTTTCCATTAAAAAATAATAAATTGCAGCATTAAAATCATGTATCAATTGATTTTTACTACCCAACATAATTCTATTTTTATCTTCTTTTGGACCATATGAAGTTAAATTATCAATAAAACAGAAAGTACCAAATTTTGATATTCTGAGAACCAAAGAAAAATCTTCGATAAATAAGTTTTTATAACATCCCCCTGATTTTTCTATAGCATCTTTTGAATATAAGTTTGGCGTAGTTCCTGAATAATTAGATTGTATAGTTTTAGTTAGAGGATCTTTTATTACACTTAAGTTCTTTATTTTTTCATTTTTAAATTTTATTTCAGAAAATTTTTTATATAATGAGTATTTACTAAAAACCGCAATTGAAGAAGTTTTAATTATACTTTTTAATAGAATTTCTGTACAATTAGGTGACATAATATCGTCACCTCCAACAAGTTTAACGTAATTACCTGTGGAGTGCTCGATACCTTTTTGTGTGGCTGATGCAGGACCTTGATTAGACTGTGAAAAAATTTTACAATTTTTCCATTCTTTGGTATATTCTCGAATATAATTTAGAGAACTATCGGTAGATCCGTCATCAATAAACAGATATTCTTTTCTATAATTTCCAGTTTGTTCTTTTATAGATTTTAAAACATTTGGTAAATAATGTCTTTTATTATAGACTGGGCAAATAAAACTAACCTTGGTCATAAATTTAAAAGAGTCTATCTTTCCAAGTTTTGGGTGTTAATTTATTTACAATCTCAAGATCTAAATGATATCTAAATTTTTTGCTTCCTTTTGTATTAATATAGTCAATCATTTTTCTTAGTCCATCATCAAGCTTTGTTTTTGTTTTATATCCAAGTAATTTTCTTGCTTTGTCAGCTGAACAGGTTGCATTTATTACTTCTTTTGGTCTCCCTTTAACATATTTAGGATTGAGGTTAAACCTTAGTTGATTTGCAAGTTTGTTTGCTAACTGATTTATAGATATAAACTCTTCATCAGGACCAATATTGATAATTTCACCTACTACGTTTGATTTATATGCCATTTCTTTTAAACAAAATAAATCATCATCTACATATGAAAAACATCTTTTTTGCTCACCATCTCCATAAATAATTGGTTGTCTATTTTGCAACATAAGGTTTATCATTATAGAAACTACATTTCTATATGGGTCATCATATTTTTGTCTTGGACCAATTATATTATGCGGTACTGCAATTACATATTCAACACCATGAGTTTCGCACAAATTTATTAATATTTTTTCAGCCGCAACTTTTGCTATACCATATGGATCTTGGGGTTTTGGTTCTAAAGTTTCTTTAAATGGGAATTTATTAGTTCCGTATCTAGCCATAGATGAACAAAAAATAATTCTTTTAACTTTATTTTCAATTGCTGCACTAAATAAAGCTACAGAACCTGTAACAATATTTTGAGTTATAAGATGTGGAGAAAAAACAGATAAACCTTCATAAGCAGTTGCTGCAGTATGGTATACTAAATCACATCCTTTTGTTATTTTGAGCATTGAATTTCTGTAACAACAATCATACTGATAAAATTCAGCATCTGGAGGAACATTATCTAATTCTCCACCAATAAGACTATCACAACCTACAACTTTGTGACCCTCATTCAAAAATGATTCTGCTAAATGACTTCCAAGAAAACCGGCAATTCCACTGATAAAGATTTTCATTAAACACTAAATGTATGGCTCCGGCGACAGGACTCGAACCTGTGACCCAGCGATTAACAGTCGCTTGCTCTACCAACTGAGCTACGCCGGAAAATTAAAAATTCATATTAATTTAATTTTTTGATTTGTAAAAACATTTATTTTTTGGAGGTGCGGACCGGATTCGAACCGGTGTAGACGGCTTTGCAGGCCGCAGCGTAGCCTCTCCGCCACCGCACCATTGGAAAAAATACTAAAAAAGCTTATATTGTTATAAAAAAAAAGATAAATATAGTTCATAAATTTATATTAGATAGAAAATGTACGACAAAAATTTTATTATTTCTAGAGAAAATATGGTTAATAATCAAGTTATTACTAATAAAGTAACAAATCCAGTTTTAATTGATGCACTTTTAACTATTGAAAAAGAAAAATTTATTCCACCAAATAAATTTGCACTAACTTACAGTGACTCAGATATAGAGTTTTCTGAAGATAGGTATTTAATGAAAACATTTATTTTTGCAAAAATGTTAGAATTTTCTAAAGTTAAAAAAAATGATTCAATATTAATTATTGGCTGTTTAACTGGTTATTCAGTTGCTTTGTTATCAAAACTCTCTGGATATGTATTTGGATTAGAAAATAATCATGAATTTGTAAAAGATGCTAATAAAAATTTAAGTGAGGTTGCTTGTCATAATTGTTCAGTTAGTTATGGAAATTTAAACGACGGAATAAAAAAAAACGCTCCTTACGATAAAATTTTTATTGAAGGGTCTGTTGAAATGATACCAGATAAACTAATTGAACAACTTAAGGAGGGAGGAGAACTTTTTACTATTTTCAAAAAAAAAGAATTAATGCTTGGTGAATATATGGTTGGATTAAAAATTAATGGTATGATTTCTTACAGACATTTATTTAATGCAAATGCAAAGATTTTAAAAGATTTCATAATCACGGAGCAAGATTATGAATTTAAAAGTTAAGTTATTCTTCATAATCTTTTTTTTTCCTACTTTTTTAGTAGCAAATAATTTTTTAGGTAATCAATTAACTAATGTTTTAGTAAGTACTTATAATTCAAGCCCAAAATTAAAGCTTGCAAGAGAGAGACTTTTTGAAAAAGACGAAATGTTGCCTCAAGCTTATGCAGGTTATAGACCAGAATTAAGTGGTTTTTACTCTAAAGGTAAAATAGATACTGCAACATCAGGTTCAAATATTATTTCAGATGGAGTTAGAACTGAAACTCAAGCTGGAATAAAACTAACTCAGAAAATATATAATGGAGGAAGCACCCAAAATAATATTAAAGTTGCAAAAAATGAGATAATAGCCCAAAGATATAATCTTAAGAATACTGAGCAAGAGGTTTTATTAGAAGCCATTCGTATTTACTCTAAATTAGCATCAAAGCTCAAAGAAATTTTACTTAATGAAAAAAATGTTGAATTTTTAAGTAAACAGTTTGAATTAGCTCAAGATCAATTTGATATAGGAGAAATAACATTAACTGACGTTTCAATTGCAAAATCCAGGCTTTTTTTAGCCGAGTCAGAATTTATTGAGTCAAAAAGTGACTTGCAAGCTCTTAACTCTAAATTTTTTGCTTTAACTGGAATTAAGCCTGATAACCCAGAACTTTTTTTTGATTTTCCCAAATTTGATTACAGTATTGAGGAACTAGAAAAAAAATGTATTAAAAATAATCCTGTTATACTAAATCAAAATTATCTAATAAAATCAGCAGAAAAAAGAATTAAAAGTTTGTTTGGAAAAAAATTGCCCTCTATTAAATTAGAAGCAGAAGCTAGAAAAAGTAAAGGTTATTTTCGCTCAGATAGTGCAAGAGAGGTTATGTCGGCAACAGCAAGTATAAATATACCAATTTATTCTTCTGGTATGGCTTCTTCAAAAATGAGAGAAGCAAAAAAAAATTTAGAATCTTTGAAAGAATTAAGAAAAATAAAAATAAATGAATTAAAATATAATTTAACTTTTTCTTGGTCATCTTATAATTCATCTACTTCAAAAATTAAGGCATATAAAGAACAAATCGAAGCAAATAATAAATTTCTTGAAGGATTAAAACAAGAATTATTTCTAGGGGAGAGAACACTACTTGATATATTAGATGCTGAGCAAGAATTAATAGAGTCAGAATTTAATCTCGTAAAAAGCTTTGAAGAATATTTTAATGCTTATTTTGATTTGCTATTTTATATGGGACAACTCAATTCGAAATATCTTGATTTACCAGTTGAACATTTTGATGATACTAAAAATTATAATGAAGTTAAATTTAAATGGTTAGATATTATTGAATAAATCATGATTAAAAAAAGATATAATCCTAAAGAAATTGAAGAAAAATGTATATCCTTTTGGGAAAAAAATAACATTTTTGAATTTAAAGATAAGAAAAATCTTGAAAAGTTTTGCATTATGATGCCCCCACCTAATATAACTGGTAATTTACATATGGGACATGCACTTACATTTACTTTGCAAGATATTTTAGTTAGATTTCAAAGAAAACTTGGAAAATCAGTCTTATGGCAACCTGGAACAGATCACGCAGGAATTGCAACAGAGATTATCGTTGAAAAAAATTTAAAAAAAATAAATAAAAAAAAAAAAGAACTTGGAAGAAAACAGTTTATAAATGAAGTATGGAAATGGAAGAATAAGTCGGGCAATGAAATTACAAAACAGTTAAAAAAGCTTGGAACCTCAATTGATTGGAGTAGATCAAGGTTTACAATGGACGAGGGTCTAAGCAAATCAGTTACAAAAGTTTTTATAGACCTTTATAATCAGGGATTGATTTATAGGGATAAGAGACTTGTTAATTGGGATACCTCTCTACAAACAGCTGTTTCTGATCTTGAAGTTAATCAAAAAGAAATTAATGGAAAACTATGGTATATAAAATACAAAATTTTTGATTCAGATGAATATATTCAAGTTGCAACGACTCGTCCTGAAACTATGTTTGGTGATAAAGCAATAGCAATACATCCAAACAATAAAAAATTGAAAAAATTTATTGGTATGCAAGCAATTATTCCTATTTCAGGAGTATCTATTCCTATTTTGGCTGATAATTATGCAGATCCTAAGAAGGGAAGTGGTGCAGTTAAGATAACTCCAGCTCATGATTTTAATGATTTTTTAGTTGGAAAAAAGCATAATCTTGGCGTCATTAATATTTTTGATAAGTATGGGAGATTAAATAATAATGTACCAAAGAACTATTTTAAATTAGATAGATTTGAAGCAAGAAAAAAAATTGTTAATGAATTAAAAGAATGTAATCATTTTGTAAAAGTTGTATCGAATAAAATGATTGTACCAATTGGTGAACGCTCGGGATCAATTATTGAACCTTATTTAACTGAACAATGGTTTTGTGATGCAAAGAAGTTATCAAGTCCAATTAAAAATATAATCTCTTCATCGAGATTAAAATTTCATCCTGAAAATTGGGTAAATTCTTTCAACCATTGGATTAAAAATATTGAACCATGGTGTATATCCAGGCAAATATGGTGGGGACACAGGATACCAGCTTGGCACTCAGAATGCGGAGAAATTTTTGTTGCAGCAAACGTTGAAGAAGCAGAAAAACTTGCCAAAAAGAAACTTAAGAGAAAAAAAATTAATTTAATTCAAGATAATGACGTTCTTGATACTTGGTTTTCTTCTGCACTTTGGCCTTTTTCGACGCTTGGTTGGCCTGAACATAGTAATGAACTTAGTAGATTTTACCCTACGAATGTTTTAATTACAGGATTCGATATAATATTTTTTTGGGTCGCTAGAATGGTTATGATGGGATTACATTTTATAAAAAAAGTACCTTTTGAGAATGTTTATATTCATCCTTTAGTGAAAGATGAATCAGGTAAAAAAATGTCTAAATCAAAAGGAAATGTAATTGATCCGCTTGATATAATTAAAATTTATGGAGCAGACGCTTTAAGGTTTACTTTAGCTTCTTTATCAACTCAAGGAAGAGATATTAAGTTATCTGATAAGCTCGTTGAAAATAATAGAAACTTTATTACAAAAATATGGAATGTTGCAAGGTTTTATGAACTAAATAATTTTAAATATAACAAAAGCTTTAAGCCTAATGAGTCTAAACTAATAATAAATATTTGGATTTATAATCAATATTGTAAAGTTCATAAACAAATAATTAATAATCTAGACAACTTTAATTATAATTTTGCATGTAATAATCTTTATCAGTTTATTTGGAATGATTTTTGTGATTTGTATATTGAATTTATTAAGCCTTACTTAAAAAATAAAGAGTATTTAGAGGAGATAAATAAAACCTTTTCATGGATTTTTAAGAATATGTTAAATTTAGCTAATCCCTTTATCCCTTTTATTACTGAAGAAATTTCATATAGATTAGGTTTTAAAAAAACATATTCTCTCCTAAAGGACTCATTTCATGAAATTGAAAATCTTAAATTGAATAAAGAACTTATTTTATTTAACGAGTTAACTAGTTTTATTAAAAATCTTAGAATTGCAATTAAAGAAAATAACTTGGGAGAGAAAAATAAAATTACTTTATATATTTTTAATCAAAATAAAAAAATTAAATTTTTAAGAACTTTTAAATTAATTATTTTTTCGATCTTCAATATAGAGTTGGTTGAATCAGTTGAGGAGAGTAAAAAAAACGACTTTTATTATTTTATCTCATCAGAAATAAAGTATGGATTTCAAATCAAGAAAAATAATCTAAAAAATAAAGACTTAATTAAGAAAATTAATTTCTATAAAAAAGAAATATTATTTTTTAATAAAAAACTAGAAAATAAAAACTTTGTAAATAATGCTCCAAAATTTGTTGTTAAGGAACAAGAAGAAAAATTGAAAAGTGCTGAGAGGAATCTAAAGTTATTAGAAAATTCTATTTCAGATAAGAATGTTTAAATTTAAATTTAAAGATATTGAGTTTTACTCGAATAGAAAATTTAATAATCAACTTAAAAAATTAATTATTTTACCTGGACTTGGATGTTCTGCTCTAGATTATAGTTTTTTATTAAGAAGGTTTAGTAAAAAGTATCAAATTTTTATTTTTGAGATTCCTAATTATAATTTTTCTTTTAATGATAAATATGAAAAAGATTATCTTATTGAATTCGCAAAAAAAATTTATTTATTTCTTAAATTTAAGAGAATAATAAAATTTTCTATTTATTCGCATTCTATGTCTGGAATAGTTTTAATTTTACTCTTTCGTTTCTTTTTTAAAGAAAAAAATAAATTATTAAAAATAGTTAATAATGAAGGAAATCTTATATTATCTGATACTTCATTGTTAACAAAAAAAACAATTTCATATGATTTAAATTTTTTTAAGGAAACAGGCTATAATAATCTTAAAAACAAGTGTGCAGCATCAAATGATTTATCAGTTAAAAAATGGAGTTTAAATTTAAAAAATATTTCGGCATTAGATTTTTATAAATATTCTTACTATTCATATAAATGGTCAATGAGATCTTTTCTTCTAAGTTTTTATAAAAATTTTTTTAAAAAAAAAATTTACATCTATGGAGAAAAAAGTAAGAATCTTGAATTATTGAGTAAAATGATTGGTGAAAAAAAAAATTGTATTAAAAATGGGGGACATTTTTCTTATATTGATAACCAAAGTGACTTTATGAAAATTTTAGGTACCTTTTTAGTGGAGAAATAGTTGAGCAAGAAATCAGAACTTCCAAGTCGACATGTAAGTATTGGTCCAGAATCTGCACCTCATCGATCATACTACTATGCAATGGGTATGACCGAAACTGAAATTAATCAGCCTTTTGTTGGTGTAGCTTCATGTTGGAATGAAGCAGCCCCATGTAATATTTCTCTGTCTAGGCAAGCCCAATCAGTAAAATTAGGGGTTAAGGAAGCTCAAGGTACTCCAAGAGAATTTACAACAATAAGTGTTACAGATGGAATTGCAATGGGTCATGAAGGTATGAAATCGTCTCTTGTTTCGAGGGATATTATAGCAGATTCAATTGAAGTTACTATAAGAGGACATTGTTATGACGGCTTAGTTGGTTTAGCGGGATGTGATAAATCTTTACCTGGTATAATGATGTCAATGTTGAGATTAAATATTCCATCTATATTTCTTTATGGAGGTTCCATTCTTCCAGGTTCATACAACAATAAACCAGTTACTGTTCAAGATGTTTTTGAAGCAGTTGGAAAATTTGCCGATAAAAAAATAACAGAGAAAGAATTGGTTGATTTAGAAAAAGTTGCATGTCCATCAGCTGGATCCTGTGGAGGTCAATTTACAGCAAATACTATGGCATGCGTTTCTGAGGCTATTGGTTTAGCTCTTCCAGGATCTACCTCTACACCTGCTCCTTATAAATCAAGGGATAAATTTTCATATGATGCAGGAAAGAGTATTATGTATTTAATAGAAAAACAAATAAGACCAAGAGATATTGTAACAAAAAAAGCTCTTGAAAATGCAGCTCGTATTGTTGCATGCAGCGGTGGTTCAACAAATGCTGCACTGCACTTACCTGCATTAGCTAATGAGGTAGGAATTGATTTTGATATTTTAGATGTAGCAAAAATTTTTAAAGAAACACCCTATATTGCTGATTTAAAACCTGGAGGTAAATATTTAGCTAAAGATCTATATGAAATTGGAGGAGTTCCAGTTTTAATGAAAGCATTAATGGAAGGAGATTATCTTCATTTAGACTGTATGACAGTTTCAGGTAAGACTATTAAAGAAAATTTATCTGATATTAATTTTGACACCTCATCTCAAAAAATTATTTATTCCACAAGCAAACCAATCTCAAAAACTGGTGGAGTGGTTGGATTAGTTGGAAACCTTGCTCCTGAAGGTGCCATAGTTAAAGTAGCTGGTATGGAGTCTTTATATTTTAAAGGCAATGCAATTTGTTTTGACTGCGAAGAAGATGCTTTTAAAGTTGTTTCAGAAAAAAAATATAAAAAAGGAGATGTTTTTATTATTAGATATGAAGGACCCAAAGGTGGTCCAGGAATGAGAGAGATGTTAGCAACAACTGCAGCTATTTATGGACAAGGTATGGGATCAGAAGTTGCGCTTGTAACTGACGGAAGGTTTTCTGGAGCAACTAGAGGATTTTGTGTTGGTCATGTATGTCCTGAAGCTGCTTCAGGAGGACCAATTGCATTGATAAAAGATGGTGATGAAATTATTATTGATGCTAAGAAAGGAATTATAGATATTAACATTTCATCTGAAGATTTAAAATTAAGAAAAAAAAAATTAAAATTAAAAAGTAACGATTTTAAATCAGGTGCTTTATGGAAGTATTCTCAAAATGTTGGTTCTGCTAGATTTGGTGCTGTAACGCATCCTGGTGCAAAAAAAGAAAAAAAAATTTATTCTGATATTTAATTAAACTCCATCCAAATTGGTATATGATCTGAGGGTCTTTCTTTCCCTCTCATTTCATGGTCTGAGCCAAAAGAAATTATACTTTCTAGCAAATTTGGTGAACAAAGAATATGATCAATTAATAAACCATAGTTCCTTTGCCATGCAGCTTTTTGATAATCCCAAAAACTAAAAATTTTTCCAGGTTCATAGTATTGTCTAACAATATTAGTAAAACCTAATCCTAAAATTTTTCTAAATTTTTTTCTAATAATTAATTTTCCTAGCGCATCTTCAGACCAATTATCAAAATCTTTTACATCTTTTTCATTTTCTAGAACGTTAAAATCTCCTGCAATTATAATTTTTTTTTCGTTTTTTATATGTTTAGAAAGATATTCCTTTAGGTTATCGTACCATTTTACTTTAAAATTAAATTTTTCATGATTAGATAAAGGATTACCATTTGGTGCGTATATATTACAAAAATAAATTTCCAGTTTTTTACTATAATATTCGATAAAACGAGCTTGACCTTCAATATTAAGATTATCAATATTTATTGTATCTTCTTTTTCAATTATATTTTTTTTTACTATTATAGCTACTCCATTTCTTCCTTTTTGACCAAATACATAGCTTTCGTATCCAAGCTTTTTAAAGAAGTTATATGGAAAATCAATTGCTTCGCATTTAATTTCCTGAAGAAAAAAAATTTCTGGATTTCTTTTTTTAATCCATAAATCAAGTATTCCTAATCTAATTCTAACAGAATTAATATTCCATGAAGCTAAAAGCATTTATTGATTATATTGAGAAGGAGGTTCCACAACCACATGTAGAGACTGCTTTAGGATTTTCTATTTTAAAATATGAACCCATCATATCAGATGTAAAATCAACTTTTGAACCCTTAATAATTTCTAATGAAGTTTTGTCAATTATTACTTTTACTTTTTTATACTTATATACAATATCATCAGTCTTAATTTTTTTCTCAAATATAAAGTCATAAGAAAATCCCTGACAACCTCCACCATTTATAGCAATCCTAAAAATACAATCGTTCAATTTTTTTTTTTTACTGACTTCTTCAATTCTTTGAATAGCACTATTTGTTAAAGTAATCATTGTTCTATTTTTAATTTATGTTTAAATTCTTAGTTATTTATAACAAAAATTTAGTTAAAATTAAACTATTATGAATTATTCTTTATTTGCAACAAATAGTCAAAAGTCCAAAGGTAGAATATTTAATGAGAGAAATGATATTAATAGAACTTGTTATATGAGAGATAGGGATAGAATAATTCACTCTTCTGCATTTAGAAGGTTAAAATATAAAACTCAAGTTTTTGTTTATCATGAGGGTGATTATTATAGAACAAGATTATCTCATAGTATTGAAGTATCTCAATTAGCTCGTTCAATCTCTAAAATTTTTAATGTTAATGATGATCTCTCAGAAGCAATCTCTTTAGCTCATGATCTTGGTCATACACCTTTTGGTCATGCAGGAGAAGAAGCTTTAAATTCTAAAATGATTAAATATGGTGGCTTTAATCATAACTTTCAGGCACTAAAAATTCTAATAGAGCTAGAGAAAAGATATCTATATTATAATGGCCTTAATTTAACTTGGGAATCTCTTGAAGGAATTCTTAAGCATAATGGACCTTTGAAAAAAAAAACTAAATTACCAAAATATATAGAAAATATAATAAAGTTTTTTAATGGTAATATATATTCTAATGCTAGTTTTGAAGCCCAAATAGCTTCAATTTCAGACGATATCGCATATAATAATAATGATATTGATGATGGACTTCATGCTAAATTATTTAATATTGAAGAATTAGAAAATATAAAAATTGTTAAGGAGAGTCTTAAAAAAATTAAAATACCAAAAAAGTTTAATTCAAAGGATAGGATTAAACATGAGCTTGTGAGGTTACTAATTAAAAGTATGATTGATGATTTAGTTCAAAACTCAAAAAAGAATATAAAAAAATATAAACCTAAATCTCTCTTAGAAGTTCAAAAAATTGAAAAAAATTTAGTATGTTTTAGTAATGAAATGAAAAAGAATGAAAATGAATTAAGAAAATTTCTTAAAAGTAAAATGTATAACCACAGTATGGTCAAGACAATGACTTATAAAGCAAAAAGAATAATTTCAGAATTATTTGATCTATTTACAAATGAATTTCAATTGTTGCCTGAACCATGGAAAACATTTAATAATAAAGAAGAACTTTTTCATAATGTTTCAGATTATATTTCGGGACTAACTGATAAAAATGCAATTACTATCCACAAAAAATTTTTTAATCTTTATAATTTTTAACAATGTTTTTTTACGAACATTTTAACATATTGATCCTTAATTCTTTGGAATTACTTGTGAAGCAAAATATTCTTCATAAGGATTCCTTAAAAAATCAAATATTTAATATTGAAATTCCACCAAATTCTAAATTTGGAGATATCTCAACAAATGTTGCAATGGTATATTCTAAAAAATCTAAAATATCTTTGGCAAACCTAGCAAAGAAAATTCAGGTAGAATTATTAAAAAATAAGTTTATTGTTAAGATTGATATTGTTGGTCCTGGTTTTTTAAATATATTTTTAGAAAAATCTTATTGGTACAGTCAATTAGATAATATTTTAAATCCAAACAAAAAGAAAAAAAAAAGAAAAAAGAAAAAGATTAATATTGAATTTGTTTCTGCTAATCCAACAGGTTTGATGCATATTGGGCATGCAAGAGGAGCAGTTTTAGGAGATACTATTGCATCTATATTGGAGGCAATGGGACATCAAGTAACCAGAGAATATTATATTAATGATGCTGGAAACCAGATTGAACTTCTAGTTGAAACAATTAAATTTTATTTCAATAATTTTAATAATAATATTGAAGAACCTTTGCCTCAAGAGTTTTATCCAGGTGAATATATAAAAAAAATTGCAAGAATTATTTATGAAAATTCCAAAAAAGAAAAAGATTATAATGAAAATTTATTCCTTAGAAACGAATCAGTTAGTTTAATTTTGAAAGATATAAAAAAAGATTTAAAAAAACTTGGTGTAATACATGATGTTTATACATCAGAAAAAAAAATTTCAACAAAAAAACAGGTTGAAATAATATTAAATTCATTCAAAGAACAAGACTTGATATATGAAGGTTTTCAAGATCCACCAAGAGGAGTAAATCCAAAGGACTGGAAACCAAAAAAACAGACTCTTTTTAGATCGAAATTACTGAAAGACGACTCGGACAGATCACTCGTTAAACCGGATGGAGGACTAACTTATTTTATGACTGATATTATTTATCATAAGAAAAAAATAAATGAAGATTATGACGTTATACTTAATATTTGGGGTATTGATCACAGTGGATATGTAGCAAGACTTAAAAATGCAATCAAATCTTTATTTGATAAGAGCTTTAAATTTGAAATTAAATTAACAGCTTTAGTTAATTTAATTAAAAATAAAAAATCTTTAAAAATGTCCAAGAGAGATGGTGTTTATATAACACTCAGAGATGTTATAGATGAAGTTGGAAAAGATGCATTAAGATTTATGATGATATCTAGAAGTTCTGAAAAGATTATAGACTTTGATTTTGATTTAATTAAGACAAAAACTAAAGATAATCCTGTTTTTTATGTTCAATATGCTCATACTAGATGTAATTCAATTATAAAAATTGCTAAGGAGAAATATGAGCTAGAATTTAATTATGATGAGTTAGACTTATCTTCATTATTATTAGAGGAAGAAATAGAACTAATTAAATTGATTTCTTCTTTTGAAAAAGTTTTATATTTGTCAGCTATTTATTATGAGCCGCATAGGTTAACAAATTTTTTATATGAATTATCAAAAAAATTTCATTCTTATTGGTCAATGGGTATCAATGATCAAAATAAAAGAATATTAATTGAAAGTAATATTAAATTGTCTTGTGCAAGACTTGGCTTAATAATAGGAGTTAAAAATATTATTTATAAAGGACTCAAAATTTTGGATATTAAAGCTCCTGATAAAATGTAAATGATGATTAAAAAATATATAAAGTTTATTTTAATATTTTTTTCTTTTTTATTAACAATTATAACGATAGTTTTTACTTATAATATAGTTGTGCCAGATAATTACATTTCTGAAATAAAACCAAATCAAAATCCTTTAAAAATTAAACAAAAATTTAAAGATAATTTAGAATCAGAATTAGAAATATATAAAATAATCAATCCTACTCAATCAGAAAAAATTTCAATTAATAAAGAAACGGTAAAGAAAGAAATATTTGAAAATAAAAAAATTCATGAATTAAATAAAAAAAATTTTAGATTACAATTTGGTGCTACAAAAACAAAAAAAAATATTGAAAAATCTTATTTAGAAATTAAAGAAAAAGTACCAAAATTTCTAATTAATGATAAGCCATATATACAAAAGATTGAAATACCTGATAAAGGTATTTTTTATAGAATGCAAAGTTTTGAGACTTTTGAAAAAAAGGAAGCTTTAAAAGTATGTCAAATATTAAAAGAAGAAGGAATGAAATGTTTAATTATAAAAAATCTATAAAATTTTATGAATGAATTCACTAAAGGAGTAATTTTCTCATGCTCAAGTACATCTCTTTCAAAAGCTGAGATTCATTTTTTTGGTAAAACAAATCCATTTGGGTTTATTCTTTTTTCAAGAAACTTTAAATCAAAAAAACAAATTAAAAATTTAATTATAAAACTAAAAAAAGCTTCGATAAATAAAAATCCTCTTATATTCGTTGATCAAGAGGGAGGTAGAGTACAAAGATTCAAAAATACTGAATTTACTAAATTTCCTGAACAAAAGATCTTTGGTGATTTATTTTTGAAAAACAAAAAATTAGCTAAAAATATGGCTTATTTAAATTCTCGTTTATTATCTTATGAGTTAAGAGAAATAGGTGTAGATGTTAATTGTTCACCAGTTTTGGATATTTTTTTTGAATATGCAGATAAAATTATTGGTGATCGATCTTTTAGTTATGACCCTGAAATTGTTTCCTCTCTTGGAGAAGATTTTTGTAAGGGACACAAAGATAGTGGGATTCTAACGGTATTAAAACATTTTCCTGGTCATGGGAAAGCAAAAGTTGATAGTCACAAACATTTACCGATTGTTAACACGAGTATTGATCAACTTATAAAAATTGAAATTCTTCCTTTCCTTAAACTTAAAAATGAAGTCTTTTTAATGTTAGCTCATATTGTATATAAAAAAATAGATAATCTTGTTGCTCCATATTCTTCTAAATTAAATTTAATATTAGTTAAAAATCTTATGAAATTTAAAGGATTAGTTATTTCAGATGATATTTCAATGAAGGCCCTTAGTGGAACAATAACAGAAAGAACTGAAAATTGTTATTTAGGTGGATGTGACATTGTTTTATATTGTTCAGGAAAAGTTGAGGATATGAAAAAGATTTATAAAGTATCGCAATTAGTTGATAAAAAAAAAATTCGTATACTTTAAAAATTACTATAAAAAGATTAAGGTTAAAAAGATTGATAAAAAAAAGATTTTAGAAAAATTAAAAAAGGTTGGTTTAGTTAGTGATAACAGATGAGAAAGAAAATTTACTAAGTATTAATGTAAGTGGTTACGAAGGGCCGTTAGATTTACTAATAGATCTCTCTAAAAAACAAAAAGTTGATATTACTAAGGTCTCTATTTTTGAATTGGCAGAGCAATATTTAAAATTTATTAATAATAATATTCATAGATTAAATCTTAGTGCTGATTATTTAGTTATGGCCTCCTTTCTTGCTTTTCTTAAGTCTAAAATGTTATTACCAGATGATGAAATTGATACTATTAGTAACATTGAGGGAGATCTTACAAAAAGATTAGCCCACTATAGTGCAATCAAAGCGGCTACAAAAAAGCTTGAAGATCTTCCAAGATTAGGTAAAGATTTTTTTATTAGAAAATCAAAAAGTGAATTTTATATTAGTAATAAGACTGTAATTAACGTTTCTTTGAATGATTTATTTGATAATTATTTATCAATATATAAAAAACAGGAAAAAATTAATCTTCAATTTAAAAAAAATAGATATTTTTCTATCGAAGATGGGATGAAATGGATGAAATCAATATATTTGCTTAAAGATAAAGAATGGAAAGAAATTTTTGATTTTCTTCCTTTGAAAATAAATGATTTAAAAATGAAAAAGTCAGCTATTATGTCCTTAATTCTTGCAACCTTAACTATGGCCAAGGATGGTAAGTTAGAGATTATACAAAAAAGTGTTTATAATAAGATATTTGTTAAATTAAAGGATAAAAATGAAATTTAATGAAGCAAGAAAATTAGTTGAAGCTCTAATTTTTTCATCTCATGATGCTTTGTCTGAAAAAAAAATAAATCAAATATTATCAAAACATGGTAAATTTGATTTAAAAAAGATTATAAAAATACTTGTTGATGATTATAAAGATAGAGGAATTAACTTAGAGTGTATTGAAAAAAAATGGTTTTTTAAAACCACAAATGAAATAAGTGATTTTTTAAGGATTGAAACAGAAAAAAAAAGAAAACTATCTCAGTCAACTATGGAAACACTTGCTATCATATCTTATCATCAACCAGTTACTAGAGCAGAAATTGAAAAAATCAGAGGTAAATCAGTTTTTAGAGGTACTTTAGATATACTATTAAATTTAAAATGGATTAAACCTCAAGGGAGAAGAGAAACCCCAGGAAGACCAGTTACTTGGGTAACTGATTATGAGTTTCTTCGACATTTTGGATTAAATAATATAAATGATTTACCAAAGGTTGAAGAATTAGAATCTATAAAATTTGAAAATTAATATTAATAAGTATAAGGAAAGGGTTATATTATGTTTGGGTTAGGTCATTGGGAAATTTTATTAATTTTAATTATTGTTTTAATATTATTTGGCGCAGGTAAGATTCCAAAAGTTGCTGGTGATATTGCTAAAGGTATTAAATCCTTCAAGGAAGGACTTAAAGAAGAAAAAAGTATAACTAAAAGTAAACCAATTGATAAAAAAGATAAAAAATAATGTTTAATATAGGATTAGTTGAATTACTAATTATTATTTTTTTTTTATTGGTTTTTGTCAAACCAGAGGATATTCCAAAAATATCAAGGTATATAGGATTGTTTTATAGAAAAATTAACAGTTATATTTTTAATATTAAACATGAATTAACTAATATTAGTATTGATCATGAAGCTGAAAAAATATTGAAGTCAAAGAAAAAGAAAATAAATAGTAAATGAGTTATATTGATCATTTCAAAGAATTAAGAAACAGATTGTTGTATTGTTTTCTTTTTATGTTTTTATGTTTTTGTTTTTTTTTCTATAATTCTCAATTAATTGGCAACATTTTATCTAAACCTTTGTATAATCTTATGGAAAGTTCAGAAGAAAAAAGAATGATTTTTACTGGATTGCCTGAAGTTTTTGTCTCCTATCTTAAAATATCCATATTTTCATCATTTCTAGCTTCCTTTCCTTTTTTTATTCTTCAATTTTCCTTATTTATTTCACCAGCCCTCTATAAAAAAGAAAAATTTTTCTTCTTACCTATATTTTTTTTAGTTCCAATACTATTTTTTTTAGGTGTTTTATTCGCATATTATTTTATTATTCCTATTGTTTGGAATTTTTTTATATCTTTCCAGTTAGATAATAATTTACAGAACTTTTCAATTGAATTAGAATCAAGATTTGGTGAATATATGAAATTAATTATGTATTTATTATTCGCTTCAGGTTTATCATTTCTATTCCCAATCTTTCTTATAATTTTATCTAAAATTAATATTGTAACTGTGAAAAGCTTAAGAGAACAAAGAAAATATTACTTTATTGGAATTTTAATTTTTAGTGCAGTTTTTACACCTCCTGATATAATTTCACAACTTGGAATAGCAATACCGTTAATTATTTTCTACGAAGTTGCTATTTTATTGATAATTTTTTTTATGAAAAAAAATAAAAGTAATGCTTGATATAAAATTTATTAAAAACAATACTGAATTTTTTGATAGGTCTTTGTTAAAAAGAAATATTAAATTGAATAGCAAAGATTTAATTAGTTTATATGATGAATATATAAAAACACTTAATAAAAATCAGGATTTTCAGGCAAAGAGAAATAAAATTTCAAAAGAAATTGGAAAAATTTCCAGAGAGAATCCGCAAGAAGCAAAAAAGCTTAAAGAAGAAGTATTATCCATTAAAAATAGTATTGCAAAATTTAATGTTGAAATAGAAAAAAAAAAGAATTCGCTTGAAAAAGCTCTTGCAGTTATTCCTAATATCTTGGATGAAAAAGTTCCATTAGGAGATTCTGATGATGATAATAGTATTATTAAAAAATATGGCGAAATAAAGAAATTTTCATTCAAAGTTAAAGATCATGTAACAATTGCAGAAAATTTAGAACTAATGAACTATGAGCAAGCTAATAAAATATCAGGTTCTAGATTTTCAGTTTTAAAATCTGAATTAGCGCTTCTTTATAGAGGGCTTATAAACTTTATGTTGGATATTCATACGAAAAAAAATGGTTATACTGAAGTAGTAGTTCCTGAATTGGTTAAAACTAAAACACTTTATGGAACTGGACAACTACCAAAATTTAAGGAGGATTTGTTTAGTACAGCAAAAGATTTATGGCTAATTCCTACTGCAGAAGTTAGTCTTACAAATTTACATAGAGATGAAATCATTGATAGTAATTCTTTACCTTTAAGATTTACCTCTTTCACTAATTGTTTCAGAGCTGAGGCAGGCTCTGCAGGAATAGATACAAAAGGATTAATTAGAGAACATCAATTTGGAAAAGTTGAGTTAGTTTCAATAACTAAACCTGATGATTCCTCAGATGAACTAAAAAGAATGACCGATTGCATTGAAAAAATTCTAATACTTTTAGAGCTACCATTTAGACTTGTGGAATTATGTTCTTCTGACATTGGTTTTGCTTCTTCATATACAATAGATTTCGAAGTTTGGATGCCTGGACAAAATAAATATAGAGAGGTTTCAAGTTGTTCTAATTGTAAAGATTTCCAAGCAAGAAGAATGAATATGAGATCAAAAGATAAGTCTAATAATAATATTTTTTTCCCACACACTCTTAATGGTTCTGGTTTAGCCGTAGGAAGAGTTATTGTTGCTATTTTGGAGAATTTCCAACGAGAAAATGGCTCGGTTATCATTCCTAAAGTACTTAGAAAATATGTTGGTGATATTACAGAAATTACAAAAAAATAAAATGTTTTTAAACAAAGCTATTGAAAAAAATTTTATAGACTTAATCTTAACTTTAAAAAAAAATGGTATAACTAATGAAGATGTTCTTAGAGTTATAGAAAAAATTCCTAGATCAATTTTTATAGAATGCTCAATTCAATCAAAGTCTCATCTTAATATTGCTTTACCAATCGACTGTGGTCAGACAATTTCTCAACCATTAGTTGTTGCTCATATGACCCAAGAATTAGAGTTAAATAAAAAATTGAGAGTTCTTGAAATTGGTACTGGAAGCGGTTATCAAACTTCAATATTATCCAAGTTAAGTAGATTTGTATACTCTGTTGAAAGATATAAAACCTTAAAAGAATTAGCTGAATCTAAATTTAAGTATTTAAAATTAAGTAATATATATTGCAAACATGCTGATGGTGGACTCGGTTGGAATGAACAAAGTCCTTTTGATAGGATTATAGTAACAGCATCTGCCCCAGAAATACCTAATGCTTTAATTAATCAATTATCAGATAATGGAATTATGTTAATTCCTCTTGGTGATGAAAACAATGATCAGACTCTTATAAAAGTAACTAAAGATAAAAAATCAATTAAAACTGAAAATTTATTTAATGTTAGATTTGTACCTTTATTAGAAGGAAAAATGAATAAATGATTATTATTTTTTTTTTTTTCTTATTAAGTTCTTTATATAGTTGTGAACAGACAATATATGGAACTTATAAAATCATAGAAGGAAATTCATTCGAGGTAAGAAAGAAGAATACAAATATATATACAGTAAAAAGCGGAGATAATTTATTTTTAATTGCAAAGAAAAATTTTGTTTCTGTAAAAGATTTAATAAATTTAAATAATATTGAAAGTCCATTTAAGATTTATCCAAAACAAAAATTAATTTTACCCGAGTTGAATACTCACAAAGTTCTTAAAGGAGAAACAATATATTCAATATCAAGAAAATATGATGTAGATAGATATCAATTGTCAAAAGTAAATAAACTAACTTCTGAAAATAAGATTTTTGTAGGTAATAGACTATTTATTCCGTCAACTAAGAAAATTCTAAAAAAAGAAAAAATTACTGTTAAGAAGAAAAAAAATATAAAGAAAAAAAATCAAAATAATTCTATTTTTTTTCAATGGCCTGTGAATGGAAATGTGATATTAAACTATGGAATGATAAAACCTGGATTACATAATGATGGTATTAATATAAAAGCAAAAAAAGGTGAAAATGTAATAGCTTCAAGTGGTGGAAAGATAATTTATGCTGGCAATGAGATTCCAGGTTATGGTAATTTAGTTTTAATTAAACATTCTGATAATTGGATAACTGCTTATGCACATCTAGAAAAGATTTTTTTAGATAAAGGGACTATAGTTAATAAAGGAGAAAACATAGGGACAGTCGGCAGTTCAGGAAATGTCAAAATACCTCAACTTCACTTTGAAATAAGAAAAGGTAAAAAAGCGTTAAATCCAAGTGAATTTTTATCTTAAAACTTTTAATTAATATAAATTTATAGTTTTTATTTTTTTAAATTTGCAAGAATAAATT
>NZFI01000002.1:0-19332 GCA_002690595.1 Rickettsiales bacterium | reverse complement strand
CTTGTATAAATAAAAAAATAATACTAACAAGAATTACTTTCGGCTCTCCTGTTGAACAATCTACGGCAAACTGTTTATTATTTTTATTAAAAATCTCAAAGTCAGTTTTGTTTACGCTTAAAGACGTTTTACCAATAATTGAATCTATTTTTCTATTTTTAAAAAATCTTTTAATCAAATTTTCCTCAACACTAAGTGCTGGATTTTTTTCAAACTCAAGATCTAATTCACCTTTCATCAATAACTGAATTTTAGGTAGAGGTGTTTTCATTTGGGAAGAAAAAAGATTAATTTTTTTTGAAAATTGTCTTCTAGCATCACAAATTATGACACCTAGCGCAGCAAGTTTTCTCTCTATTGTATCCAACCATTGAGTATTAAAGTTTTTGTCATTAAAATGTTTTATAATTTTTAACCGCTCTTTCTGAAGTTTATTATATTCTGAAACACTTTTTTTATGATTTAGATCATATGAAAAAATCATAGAATCTAAAAAAATTCTTCTTTCTGAAGAGCTTGATAAAAATATGTTATTCATTTTTGGTAAAATCCAAAACATATTTATTTTTTCGTGAAAAGCTTTCAGGCTAACCTCTTTATCATTTAACTTAATGATTTTTTTGTATTGATCTAATCTTTTTTTTATTTTAATAACAACATTGTGCATACCATCTGAATCGGTTAAGCAAAATTTTGCTCCAAAAATATTCTCATTAAATTCCTGTTTATTATTAATGATTGATAAAAGTTTAGAACCCCTAAAACCTGAATTAACTCTCAGTAATGAAATTGATTCTAATATATTTGTTTTACCTGAACCGTTCTCACCAAATATAAGTATAATATTTTTATCAACATCTACTCTCAACTCTTTGTGGTTTCTATAATTTAAAAGAAAAATGTTATTTATTTTTAAATCTAAACTCATTAATTTATTTAATTATGATCTCATCTGCATAATTAAATAAGTTGAATCTGGATAGGTAGAGCTTTTTAAAACTGTTGGTGCTGGTTTCTCCGAGAATTCTATAGAAATTTCACCTGAACTAAAAATATTTAAAACATCTAATAAATATTTTGCATTAAAATTTATATTCATGTTAGGTCCAGAGTACTTTACTTTAACCTGTTCTGTGCCAGCAGACTTTTCTTGACCAAAAGAGCTTACAACACATAGATCATCTGAAATATCTAGTTTAACAGTTCTGAATTTTTCGATTGAAACAGTTGAAACTCTATCAATTGTCTCAGCAAATGCTGAACAATCAGTTTTCATAATTAAATTATTATTTTTTGGAATAACAGACTCATATCCAGGAAACTCAGCATTTAATAATTTAGAAGTTAATTTAATATTTCCAATATTTAGTTTTATTTTTGTCTTAGAAAATGAAACTCCAATCTTACTATCAAAATCTTCAAGTAATTTTGATACTTCATAAACCGTTTTTTTTGGAATTATTATTCCATTAAAATCTTTGATACCATTTTCTTTGCTTACTTGGCATTTCGAGAGCCTATGTCCATCAGTAGCTACTGACACTAAATATTTGTCATTTTGATGTAAATATATACCATTTAAATATAATCTAGACTCATCTAATCCCATTGAAAATTTACAATCATTAATTAAGTATCTGAATTTTTTTGCTTCGAGTTCAAAATTGTTTTCTAAATTCTCTTCTTGCATCTCAGGAAAATCAGAAGTTGGCAAATAAGGTAAAGAAAATTTAGAATCACCAAAAAAGATGAAAACTTGACCTGATTCTGATTCTTCTCTCATTTCTATCTTTGATTTTTCAGGTGCTTTTCTGACTATATCAAATAACAATTGAGAGGGAATTGTAAGTTCTCCAGATTTATTAACATTTGCAAAAATAGATTCAGAAATTTCTAGTGCTAAATCAGTAGCTGTTATTTCGAGTTTCCCCTCTAAAGCCTTCAATTTCAAATTTGAGAGTATGGGTATTGTATTTCGTTTTTCTACAACTCCTTGAAAGTGTGATAAAGCATCATAAAGTTTTTTTTTATCTACATTCACATCCATTTTATGACTCTAACATTCTAATTAATAACTCAACGTCTTCATCAAAACTAACATCTAAATTCCTTAATTCCTCAACTTTTTTTACTGCATGAATCACTGTTGTATGATCTCTATTTCCAAACCTCCTTCCAATTTCTGGTAATGACCTAGAAGTTAAATTTTTTGATAGATACATTGCTATTTGTCTAGGTCTAACTACAGTTCTAGATCTACGAGCTGAACTCATATCAGTAATTTTTACATTAAAATGTTCTGAAACTTTCTTTTGAATTTGCTCTATATTTACTTTTCTCTGAGAGGATTTCAAAAGATCTCTTAAAAGATCATGCGTCATTTCAATATTAATTTGTCTACCTACTAATGAGGAGAACGCTGCGATTCTATTTAATGCTCCTTCAAGCTCTCTTACATTAGTTGTAATTTTATGCGCTAAAAACTCTAGAACATTTTCAGGTATATCAACATCTAACCTTTCCTCTTTAGCTTGAAGAATACTCAATCTTAATTCATAAGTTAATGGATGAATATCAGCTACTAAACCCCATCCTAATCTAGATCTCATTCTTTCTTCAATACCTTCAAGATCTTGAGGTGACTTATCAGCCGAAATAATTAATTGTTTATTTTGATCAACAAGAGCATTAAAAGTATGAAAAAACTCTTCTTGAGTAGATTCTTTTCCTGAAATAAATTGAACATCATCAATCATCAAAACATCAACAGTTCTAAATTGTTCTTTAAATGCCACAGTATCTTTAAATCTTAGGGCTTTAATAAAATGATACATAAATTTTTCAGCTGATAAATAAATAACCCTTCTTAGTGGATTTCTTCTTTTTATTTCATGAGCAATTGCATGCATAAGATGAGTTTTACCTAAACCTACTCCACCGTAAAGAAAAAGCGGATTAAATGGTACATCTTCAGATTCAGCAACCCTTCTTGCTGCAGCAAAAGCAAGCTCATTTGGTTTACCAACAATAAAGTTCGTAAATGTAAACCTTTGATCAAGATTTGCGCCAATATTTTCTGATAAGGTATAAGATTTTTTCTTGGTCAAGTTTTTTGATTGATTTTTATCTGATTTTTCCTCTAAAACAGTCAAATCTTCTTTAACAATTGTAATATTAATCTTTAAAATTTTACTATTTTGATTGAGCCAGTTTTCTTTTAATAGTTCAAAATACTGCTCCATCAATCTAGTCCTAATATAATTATTTGGAACACTTAAAATTAAAACTCCAGATTTAAAACTGATTAAACTTAGGGGTTTAAACCAACTCTTAAACATCCCTTCACCAATTTTTTGTCTAATTTTTCCTCTTACAGCTGCCCATTGAGCCTGAATTTCATTAAAATTACTTTCTTGACGACTATCTTCCATATTCTATTCTATTATTTAACCTTGTTTCCATGGTAATTTTGAAAATTTCCAACCACTATTTTTACCTCTATGGCCATCTGGATTATGATTACCTTCAAATCCATGAATACAATTAAATGAATTTTCATATCCTTGAGATACAAGAAATTCTGCAGCTGACCTTGATCGGCCACCAGATCTACATATAAAAATTAATTTATCTTGTTTCTGGATCCCCGATTGCTTGATATCTTCCAAGAATTTATCATTTAAAGACATAGAAGGATAAATTTGCCACTCAATTAGAAGTGTTTTTTTTTCTAGAGTTTCTAAGTCAGGAATTCCCACAAATTGCCATTCAGCTGAGGTTCTACAATCAACTAAATAACAACTTTTCTCCTTTGAAAGGAGTTCCCAGCTCTGAACAGGTGTTAGATCTCCAGCATAATCCAGTTTATTCATAATCCTCCAAAATAATATACTAAATTAATAGAGTAACTTATTAAAAAATTGAATCAATAAAACAAATAATAATTTGTAAAAAGTTATTTTAAAAGTTTAATTTTCTTAGAAATCTTTGAAAGAGTTCTTGAAACTGTATTTTTTTTAAACAATCTTTTATTAACTGACCTAGCTAACGCTGGTTCAAGTTCCATAAAAAGTTTTTTTGCTTCTCTTGAATCTTTTTTCTCAAGATTAAAATGAATACTTTTCACTTTACTTCTAAGCATAGATCTTTTTTTTCTGTTTATTTCAGATCTTTTTTCGCTTTGTAAAATTCTTTTCTTTGCAGATTTAATATTAGCCATAATTCAACTTCGAGAATATTTATACTTTGCATAAAGTGTCAGGTCAAGACATAGAAATTTTACTTTGATAAAACGCTAAAAGTTATGTGAAGCAAACCATCTTTTATATGGTATTTTACATTTAAAAGTTCTTTTTCTCTTTTAAATTTCTTATCCTCTATTTTTTCCCAACCTAAATTTGGTAAAATTTCGCTATAATATAATGTCGCATTAGCTAATGTCTCATTACCAGATATCTGAGTTTTGACGAATCTACCTTCATTAGTATCAAAAATAACTAAACTTTCAGGCATATTTTTCATCTTATTAAATATTGGCAAATCATTTATTCCAAGAACAAACTGTATATGGTCGTTAGATATCAAAGGCATAGAAAAAAATAACAAGAATAAAAAATTAAAAGTTTTTATAATTTTATTTTTGACAGTTCTTACAAAAAAAAGTTGATCTACCATTTTGAATTATTTTGATTATTTTATTATTATTCTTACAATTAAAGCAATTTTTATTTTCTCTACCATAAACTTTTAGCTGGTTTTTAAAATAACCTATATTGCCATCTAGATTTTTAAAGTCTTTTAAACTAGTTCCACCTTCTCTTATAGCACTTTTAAGAATTATTTTGATTGATTTTATTAAAATATTGATTTTTTTGATGTCTAAGTCTTTAATTTTGATTAAAGGTGAAATCTTAGAATTAAATAATATTTCTGAGCAATAGATGTTTCCAAGACCTGCAATATTTTTTTGATTCATTAAAAATGCTTTAGTAGTTTGATTGGAATTGAATATTTTATTTTTAAAGATAATAGAATTATCAGAAATCTCAAACGGTTCAGGCCCAATTTTTTTTAAATGTGAAGAATCAAAAACATTAGATGAATGAAAAAGTTTAACAAAACCAAACTTTCTCATATCATTGTAAATAAGTAAAAAATCTTCAAAATAAAATATTATATGATCATGTTTTTTAAATAAATAATCTTTAGAGATTCTAAAAACCCCAGTCATTCCCAAATGAACAAGAATACACTCATGAGAATCTAAAAAAATTATTAAATACTTTCCTCTTCTGAGAATATTTAATACTGTTTTACCTTTTGTTCTTTCTTTGAATTTATTGGGAATTTTAAATCTTATTTTTTTTGTATTAATAATGGTTTTAGAAATTTTACGTTTTATTATCTTTTGAGTTAATGCTAATCTAACAGTCTCAACTTCAGGTAATTCAGGCATGATAAAAAATAAGTTTAAAAATTTAAAAAGTATATCATCAAACACAAAAGGACGTTTAGTAAAAAAAGTTTTTAATGATGTCTCAAAAAACTATGACAAAATGAATGATATTTTATCCTTTGGTTTACATAGAGTATGGAAAAAATTAATTTTTGACTTTATAAAGCCTCATGAAAATGAGAATTTCATGGACTTAGCTGGAGGTTCTGGTGATATCTCAAAAATGATTAAATTAAAGTTTCCTAAAAATAAATGCATACTTGTTGATAGTAATGTCAAAATGATCAATGAAGCTAAAATTAAATTAAAAGAATATGATATCGATTATGTTTGCGCTGAAGCAGAGTTTCTTCCGTTTAAACAGGATAATTTTAACAATATATTACTTGCATTTGGATTAAGAAACTTCTCTTGTATTGATAAATCTCTCAAGGAAATTAACCGTGTGTTAAAGAAAAGAGGTAGATTTGTTTGTCTTGAATTTAGTGAAATTAATAGAAGATCACTAAAAAAAATATTTAATTTATATTCCAGTATTGTTCCATCTTTAGGTCTTGTTTTTGCTAAAAATATGTCAGCATATAGTTATTTAATAGAAAGTATTAAAATTTTTCCAAATCAAATGGAACTTACTAAAAAATTAAAAGATGCCGGTTTCAAAAATATAGATTGCTACGATCTTTTTGATGGTTTAGCTAGTATTCATATAGGAGAAAAGAAAGGTTAATGGATAGTTTAAAAAATAAAAAAATTCTCCTAATTGTAACAGGAGGCATCTCGTCATACAAAGCTATAGAATTATTAAGACTTTTAATTAAAGCTGGATCAAATCTAGAGTGCATATTAACTAAAAGTGTCTCTCAATTTGTATCTCCAATAACATTTAATAGCTTATTAGGAAAAAAAGTTCATTCAGAGCTTTTTTCCTTAAACGACGAAAATGAGATGAATCATATTAATTTAGCTCAAAAAATAGATTTAATTATTATAGTTCCAGCTACAGCTAATTTTATTGGTAAAATTGCAAATGGAATTGCTGATGACCTAGCAAGTAATGTAATCTTAGCGACTAAAGCTAAAGTTATATTAGCTCCTGCTATGAATACGATAATGTTAGAAAATAAAGCTGTAAAAGAAAATTTAAATACTTTGAAAAAAAGGGGAGTTAAAGTGCTTGAAGCTCCTATCGGTAAATTGGCTTGTGGACAAACAGGAAGAGGAAAGCTCATGGACATTCAATCAATTTTTGATAATATTTCAATTTTCTTCAGTCAATCTATTCTACTAAAAGGTAAAAAAGCAGTTGTTACCAGCGGACCCTCAATTGAAAATATTGACCCTGTAAGATATCTAAGCAATTTCTCATCAGGTAAACAAGGTTATGAAATTGCAAAAGCCTTGAGTAACGCTGGAGCAAAAACAACTTTGATTAGTGGTCCAACTAAACTAAATAAGCCCAACAATGTTATTTTTAAAGAAGTTAAGACTGGAAAAGATTTTCTAGCTGCTTCAATAGAAGCTCTGCCTACTGACGTTTTTATTTCTGTTGCGGCTATATCAGACTGGAGAGTAAAAGAAATTGCAGAAAAAAAAATTAAAAAAAATAACTTTTCTTCTATTTTACAACTCACTAAAAATTTTGATGTTTTAAAAGAAATCTCACAAAATAATAGAAGACCTAAATTGGTAATTGGATTTGCTGCTGAAACTAATGATTTAATAAAAAATGCGCAAAAAAAACTTCTAGAAAAAAAGTGTGACTGGATATTAGCAAATCAGCTTTCAAAAAACTTAGGATTTGGAACAAAAAAAAATAAAATAGTTTTATTAAAAAAAAATGAACAAAACAAATGGCCATCATTAGAAAAAGAAGTAGTGGCTAAAAAACTAATAATAGAAATTTCTGAATTTTTTAAACCTAATAACGGTATTTTATGACTGATATTTTTATTAAAATACTTAAGAATGGTAAAAATCTTTATAAAATAAAACAGGCCACTGAGGGAAGCGCTGGTTTTGACATAAATGCAGCTATAGAAAAAGATATCGTGCTTGAAAGTTCGAAATCTATTCTTATTCCATGTGGTTTTTCAATAGAGTTACCTAGAAATTTTGAGGCTCAAGTTAGGCCAAGGTCAGGTTTAGCTCTAAAAAATATGATTACAGTTTTAAATTCACCAGGTACTATAGATTCTGATTACAGAGGAGAAATTTGTGTTATTTTAATTAATCATGGAAAAGATTCGTTTATAATCGAAAGAGGGATGAGAATAGCCCAAATTGTTTTTGCTAAATTACCAAATTTTAAATTAATAGAGGTAAAAGAATTAAGTTCCACCAAGAGAGGTAAAGGTGGATTTGGCTCTACAGGGTTAAAATAGGAATCAAATTGTGTTTAAAATTTCAAAAAAAATCATTTACGCAATAGAGGCAGTAGTTGATATTGCTTATTATTCGGGAACACAACCAGTTCAAAATATAGAAATTGCCAAAAGACAAGGTATTCCTAAAAGATATCTTGAAAAAACTTTACAAAATCTAGTTAAAAATAACATTTTAATAGGATCCAGAGGCCCTAAGGGTGGTTACAGATTAGCTAAAGAAAGAAGAAAAATAAGAATCTCTGATATTGTGAATTCAATTAATGATCAGCCTGCTGATTCGTTTAAAGACAAACTAATGGTTTCTGAAATTTCTAAAAAAATAATAAATCCAATGTTTATTAATATAACAGACTCTTGTTTTAATTCATTTGAAAAAATATCAATTGAGGATATTTGTCAAAAAGCAAGAAACGAAAATATTAAAAAAACTTCATCAGAGAAAGTCGATTTTGTTATCTAAAAAAAAAAATTCTGAAACAAATATTTTAAACTCCATTACAGAAACTATTGGTAGAACACCTTTAGTGAGGTTAGAAAAAATAAAAGAGCATTATAATCTCTATGGAAATATTATATCTAAGTTGGAATTCTTTAATCCACTATCTTCAGTTAAAGATAGGATCGGTCTTGCCATGATTGAAGACGCAGAAGAAAAAAAATTAATTAATAAAGATACTGTTTTAATAGAACCTACTTCTGGAAATACAGGAATCTCCTTAGCATTCATATGTGCAGCTAGAGGTTATAAGTTAATTTTAACAATGCCAGAAAGTATGTCAGTAGAAAGAAGAAAAATGTTATCTTTATTAGGTGCAGAATTGATTCTAACACCCTCAAAAGATGGAATTAATGGTGCTATAAAAAAAGCAAAAGAATTAAAAATTAAATTTAAAAATAGTGTCATTCTTCAACAATTTTCAAATCCAGCAAATCCAAATATTCATTTTAAAACAACAGCTAGAGAAATTTGGTATGATACGGGTGGTAATATAGATGCGCTTGTAGCTGGTGTTGGAACAGGAGGAACATTAACAGGAGTAGCTGAGTTTCTGAAAAAAAAAGATAAAAAGATTAAAATATTTGCTGTAGAACCTGAAGACTCTGCAGTATTATCCGGCGGTCCACTGGGTTCTCATTTAATACAGGGAATTGGTGCAGGTTTTATTCCTAAGAATCTCAATACAAAGTTAATTGATGAAGTAATTTCAATAAATAATAATACTGCTTTTGAATTTTCAAAGCTACTTGCCAAAATTGAAGGCATTCCTGTTGGTATATCTTCAGGTGCAGCATTAGCAGCTGCGGTCGAAATTAATCAAGAAAAAAAAATGAAGGATAAAAATACAATTGTTATAATTCCTTCATTCGCTGAAAGATACCTTTCTACAGCGTTATTTTCTGAATTATAGGTGTATTTTAATGAAAAAAATTAAAAAACTCTCAGATAAACAACAAGAAAAATATTCTAGACAAATATTAATGAATCAGATTGGAGGAAAAGGACAATTATCAATTATCAATTCTTCAATCTTAGTTATTGGATGTGGAGGATTAGGAACAAGCGCAATTAGTTACCTTGCTATGGCTGGAATTGGAGAACTTGGCATAGTTGATTTTGATAAAGTGTCACTTAGTAATTTAAATAGACAATCATTATTTACAGAAAAAGACATAGGAAGACTAAAAGTAGATGTTGTAGAAGAAAAGGTTAAACTAATTAATTCTGATATTAATTTAATAAAAAAAAATACAAGAATCACAGCTGCCAATCTCCCAAATTTATTAAAAAATTTTAAGATAGTTTTAGACTGTACAGATAATTTTAAATCTAGATATATAATTAATAGTTTTTGTCATAAGTATAAAAAAATACTTATCTCTGCAGCTTTATTTAATTTTGAAGTACAATTATTTACTTTTAAATCATGGGAAAGAAGAGCTAAATTTCCTTGTTATAATTGTGTTTTTCCTAATATTAAACAAATGAATGGTATGGGAAATTGTAGTGAATTAGGAATTATTGCAAATGTTGCTGGTCTTGGAGGAATTCTTCAAGCTTCTATGGCTTTAAATTTAATTTTAAAACCTAAAAACTACTTTTATAAAGAATTTTTGATATATGACTGTTCAACCACAACTCAAAAAAAAATATTTATTAAAAAAAATACAAACTGTATAGTTTGTAACAAATAATAATTTATTATGAGATCAATCTTTGTAATACATTCTAATAGTTATGAAAGAATACATTATGCATTTTGTATGGCAAATACCGCTGCTGCTTTAGATCATGAAGTTACGATATTCTTTGCAAGTAATTCTATCAAATGTATTTCAGATGATGAAAGTTGGAAAGAACTGATAGGCTCAAAAAAATATAGTACAACTGAAATAAATGATCACTATAAAAATAATAATGTTGTATCATTTATAGAGTTAATTAATTCTTCCATCGAACTAAATGTTAAATTTTTTTATTGTTCCATGTTAAAAAACATAACTAATATACCCAAAAAATTCATTAAAGGCCTCAAAGTTAAAAGTGCTAGTTTAAGCATAATTTTTTCAAATAAAAATAATGATGCTAAAATTATATTTATATAAAATTACTGAATAATTCTTACTATATCTGCAGGTTTTTTGCCTGATAAGAACTTCTCAATATTTTTTATAACCCTTAATGCCATTGCTTCTCTGGATTCTTTTGTTGCAGAACTAATGTGAGGTAAAAGAACTACATTTTTTAGTTCTAAAAGTTTTGGACTTACCTGAGGTTCATGTTCGTATACATCGAGTCCAGCAGCGGAAAATTTATTTTTTAATAAAAAATCCGCAAGCGCGTTCTCATCAACAATCTCACCTCTAGAAGTATTTATAATAATACTATTTTTTTTTAATATTTTTAATCTAGTCTTAGATAGAAGATGAAATGTTCCAGGTGTATAAGGGCAATGTATGGATATAATATCCATTTTTGCAAGCATTTGATTTAAGTTATTCCAATACTTAGCTTTATACTGGTCTTCTATTTTTTGACTTAATTTATTTCTATTATGGTAATTTATTTTTAAACCCATAGTTGCTGCTCTTTTTGCAACTGCTTTTCCAATCCTTCCCATGCCAATAATTCCCAATTGTTTGCCCATTATTCTCTCACCATGTGTAATACTTGGACCCCAGCCATCCCATTGCCCGCTGTAGAGCCTTCCTTCAGCATCCTTTACTTTTCTACATATCATTAAGATTAGTGTTAAAACAATATCTGCGGTATCTTCTGTTAAAACTTCAGGGGTATTTGTAACTAGAATTTTTTTTTCATTTGCTGTAACTAAATCAATATTATCAACCCCGTTACCAAAGTTAGCTATTAACTTTAAATTTTTCGCAGACTTTATAATCGACGAATCAATCGTATCAGAAATACATGGAACTAAAATATCTACATTTTCTATTTTCTTTCTTAACTCTTTATAATTATAAGGTTTATCTTTAATATTATGTATTACGTTGTATTCATTTTGTAATTTTTTTTCTATTACTTCAGGTAATTTTCTTGTTAAAAGAATAGTGTGTGTTTTTTTTATCATTATTTTTAGGATGAAATATTTTATTTTTTTTTTATTAGTTAATAGTATACCAATTGGTACTTTAGGTATTGAAAAAAATATTTTTTTATCAACCAAGTATAATGAAGTTAATTTAAGAAATGGACCAGGTACAAATCATATAATAAATTTAAAATTTTTAAAAAAAGGAATTCCTCTTAAAGTAATTGATAAGTATGAATCTTGGTATAGGATTATTGATTACTCCGGAGAAAAAGGATGGATATCTAAAAATCAACTTTCTAAAAATAGGTATGGAATAGTAAAAAAGTCTCAAGTTGAAGTAAAAATTTTCCCCAACCAAAATTCAAAAATTAAAGCAATTTTATATAAAAATATAGTTTTTAGAATATTAAAATGTAAATTAAGATGGTGTAAAATTAATGTTGAGGGAAATAATGCATGGATCAAAAAAGACAACTTTTGGGGTGTTCAGAAAGAAGAGTTATTTTAGATTACTTAAAATCTTTTACTAAACTTTTTTTAACTGACTCACTTATAGTTGCCGTATGTTTATAATTTTTGTGTTCAAAACCAATAATTATCTCCCTACTATTTTTAAATTCTTCAATATGATTTTCAAAATTAAAATGTAGGAAATGAACAGAAGATGTTTTTCCGTATTCATTAGTCCTTTCAGTATCATCTTCAGGTAATGCCTTAACGATAACTTTTTTATCTAAAGAGAAGTAAATTTTATTTTCAATCCCACCCGCAGAATTTAAAAACTCTTTTCTTTTATTTTCATTACCAATTTCAAACATTAATGTTGCAACTAATTCACTTCCATTTGGAACCATTGGATTGTATGCCTTCAACTCGTCTAAAAGTTGCTCTCTTCCACCTCTTTCGATATAAATCATCTCCTGGATCTGGTAGAGCATTGTATCATAAGATTCAAAATAAAAAGTGGCATGGGGACCAACCTGAACTCTTCTATTCTTTTTTATTTCAAAAATATTTTTTTTAATTGATGATCTATTTTTAATATAGGTATCAATATCAACTATATCTGATTCATTAATTATAAATTTATTCATTTTTTATCATTAGTTATTTGAATATTACTTGCTAAAGCCAAAAACTCAATTGGATGACTAATTATTATTGGCTTAAAATCATGATTTTCTAATTTTTCTACTCCTTGCCTAACATGAACACCAGCTAAAGGGCACTCTGAAACTAAATATCTATTTTTAATCTGCAAAGTTTTTCTTGCTACTGGTTTTCCAACTTTCAATGCCATAGTAAAATTTTTCTTTTTAACACCCCAGGATCCTCCATGACCAGAGCATCTCTCTATAACATCAATTTTTAAATCAGGTATAATTTTTAGCATTTCGACTGCTTTATTCCCAATATTTTGTGCTCTTGAATGACAAGAAACATGTACTGTTACTCCGTCACTATTATTCCAATTAAAAATTTTGCTTATATTGTCATTCTTTTTTTTAAGTTCAACAATATATTCACATATATCAAATGTTGCTTTGGATAAATTTTTGACATCATCATTATTTGGAAGTATTAATGGCCATTCGAATTTTAGCATCAAAGAACATGAAGGAACCAAAGAAATTATTTTGTAACCTTCTTGTATGAGTGGTTTAACAAGCCTAGATATATTTTTTGCTTTTTCAGCAACGGCTTTTAAATCTCCTCCCTCAAGTTGAGGCATTCCACAACAACCCTCATAAAATACTTTTGATTCAACATTTAATTTTTTTAGTACCTCCTGAGCAATAGTTCCTAACTGAGGATTATTATAATTTACAAAACAAGTTGGAAATATTGCTACTTTATTTATATTATTTACTTTAGAATTCTTGTTTCCTTTCTCGTCAGCCGTTTGCACAAATGTTTTCTTGTAATATTTTGGTAGCTCAGCTTCTTTATTTATTTGAAGTAATTTCTCCATAACAGGTCTTGTCAATTTGTTTTTATTTGAAGTTGACCAATTAATAAACTTTGAAAATTTAGAGAGAACCCTACCATTTCTATCTGTTTTAGTTAGCTCATCGTCTATAGTACTATTTAGCTTTTCCTTTCTTTCCATAGCTCTATATCTCAACATTAAATGGGGAAAATCAAGATTGAATTCATGCGGTGGCACGTATGGACACTTGGTCATAAAGCACATATCACATAATGTACAAGCATCTACAACAGGTTTGAAATCCTCACTTTTAACTGTATCAAGCTCACCAGATTTAGACTCATCTATTAAATCAAAAAGTTTTGGAAAGCTTTCACATAAATTAAAACATCTTCGACATCCATGACAAATATCGAATACTCTTCTTAACTCAACATCTATTTCTTTTTGATCTGTAAAGTCTGTTTCTTCCCATTTTAATGGATGTCTTACAGGAGCTCCAAGACCACCTTCTTTGCTTTTCATAAATTTTTACTAGAGATTTTGGGGACATATTTGTCCCCATAATTATTTTATTTCATCAAGTGTTCTTTGGAATTTACCTGCATGAGATTTTTCAGCTTTAGCCAAAGTTTCAAACCAATCAGCAATCTCATCAAATCCTTCATCTCTTGCTGTTTTTGCCATACCTGGATACATGTCGGTGTATTCATGGGTTTCACCGGCAACAGAGGCTTTAAGATTATCTACTGTATTTCCGATTGGTTCACCGGTTGCAGGATCTCCTACTTCTTCAAGAAATTCAAGATGACCATGTGCATGTCCTGTTTCTCCCTCAGCTGTTGATCTGAAGACAGCGGCTACGTCATTGTGACCCTCGATATCTGCTTTTTGAGCAAAGTATAAATATCTCCTATTGGCCTGTGACTCACCGGCAAAAGCTGCTTTTAAATTTTCTTCTGTTTTAGTTCCCTTAAGTGACATATTTTCTCCCGGTTAAAATTATAAGAATATAAAAGATATTTTTTAAATTATATAATGTCAAGGTAATTTAGAATAATTCTAATTTAGATAATAATTATCATTCTCAATAAAACAACAAATTAATTATTAATCTAAGTTAATTACTACCTCTATAGAATCAAGTTTATTTCCTTTTGGAATTTTAGGGATCTCGGAAATCTTGATTTTCTTTAATTCAATATCTTCCAATTTACCCGATTTTTTATGATAAAAGTGATGATGAGGCTTACTATTAGTATCAAAAAAAGTTTTATCAGAAGATACTTTGATCCCTTTAATTATTCCAATTTTAGTAAACTCCTTTAAAGTATTATAAACAGTAGCTAAAGAAACTTTAAAACCATCTTTAATCACACTTGAATGAATTTGTTCAGCCGTGTAATGACCGTGTCCATTACTAAAAAGAATTTTTAAAATACTTTTCCTTTGTTTTGTAAACTTCAAATTAGAGGAAGAAACCTTACTATTTGCTACATTTAAATTATCCATATCCAAAATTATAATATTTTTTCATATAAATTACAATCCCTTACAAATTCTATCAATTAATTCTTTAACCTGAGGGATAAATCCGTTTTTATAGAAAGGATCTTTAGAAAATCTATAAGCTGAATGACCGGCAAACATCAACTCATTTTCCAATGATGAAATTCCATGACTGATTCTTTGAAGTGTTTTTTGAATACAAAAAGACCTTGGATCTGCTTTTCTTCCCGTTGTACCCTTTTCATTCTGAGACCAATTGCTAAATAAGCAAGATGAAAGACAACCCATACAATCAATTTGATCTTTTAAAATTTGCTTTGCTTTTTTTATTGTAACCCAGATTAAAGTATTATTTGGTGTTGTTAATGGCTTCAGAAAACCACCACTTATCCAATTTTCAATTTTAGATTTATCAGAGTTTTTTACGTAATAAGCCCTTTTTCTTGGTCCAATCTCAAGTTTTTCATTAAATTCATTAGTTTGCTCACGTAAATAAGGAGTTTGTCTTTCAGATCTTAATTCTAATTCTTTTAGAAAATCATTTCTTACTGCAGAAGAATAAAAGCCTGTAGGACTAAACTTATGAAGGCTAACATCACCTTTTTTTATAGTAAGCAATCTTCTTTTCCAATCATCAGGAATTGGACTTTCTTTTGTCAACAAAGGTCTAGTTCCAAATTGGAACGCAATTAAACCTAACTCTTTATTATTTATCCAATCTTGCCATTCATTTAAGCTCCAAACGCCTCCAGCCATAATAATTGGAACATGTTTTAATTTAAATTCATTCATTATTTTTCTTAACTCTAAAACTCTTGGATATGGATCTTGAGGCTTAAGAGGATCCTCACTATTAGATAGACCATTGTGTCCACCAGCCAACCAAGGATCTTCATAAACAACACCTCCTAAAAATTCAGCAGTCTTTCTGTAAGATCTCTTCCACAAAGCATTAAATGCTCTTGCAGAGGAAACTATTGGATAATAAAAAACATTAAAAGATGCAGCAATTTCAGATAACTTATACGGCATTCCTGCTCCACAGGTAACTCCATCTATAATCCCTTTGGAGTTTTCTAATGTTTGGGAAAGTATAGTTTCAGCTGCACCCATTTCCCATAAAATATTAACATGAATTGCAGCATTCTTTCCACCAATATCCCTAGCTATTTTAGCTTGTTCTACAGCTCCAGTAACCGAGTATTTAACAAGTTCGTGATGTCTACCAGATCTTGTTTTTTCCTTATATTCTTGAGGAATAACCTTGCCATTTTCATCATATGAATCAGCATTGACACCAGAGAATGTTCCTATACCCCCAGCCTTTGCCCATGCACCTGAACTTTGACCACTACTAATGGCAATTCCTTTACCGCCCTCAATCAAGGGAAGCACTTCTTTTCCTGACATTTTTAATGGTTGTAAGTCTATCATATCAATTCTTTACTATTTCTTACTCCGCTTCTATTGCATCCTTAAGGCTTAATTTAACCTTACCCCTATCATCAACACCCAAGACTTTTACTTTCACTATATCACCTTCGTTAACTACATCAGTTGTTTTTTCAACTCTTTCTGGTCTTAATTGACTTATATGCACTAAACCATCTCTAGATCCCATAAAGTTCACAAAAGCACCAAAGTCCATAGTTTTAACAACTTTTCCTTCGTATATTTTTCCTACTTCAGGTTCAGCTACAATATCATTAATCATATTAGTTGCCATATCCCCAGACTCTTTATTTGCACAAGAAATAATTATATTGCCATCATCATCAATCTCAACCTTGGCTGTTGACTTCTCACAAATATCCCTAATTATCTTTCCTCCAGAACCTATAACTTCTCTAATTTTTTCTTTGGCAATTTTCATTTTAATAATTTTTGGAGCATTCTCTTTTACACTTTCTCTTGAACTTTTTATGGTTTTATCCATTTCAGTCAGTATATGCATTCTTGCATCTTTTGCTTGAGAAAGAGCATCTTTCATTATTTCTTCCGTTATTCCATTGATTTTAATATCCATTTGAAGAGCAGTAATCCCATCTTCACTTCCAGCGACTTTAAAATCCATATCCCCTAAATGATCTTCATCACCAAGAATATCAGTTAAGACAGCAAATTTCTTTTCTTCCATAATTAAACCCATTGCAATTCCAGCAATAGGTTTTTTTATTGGAACACCAGCATCCATCAATGACAATGAAGTTCCACAAACTGTTGCCATTGAAGATGATCCATTTGACTCTGTTATTTCAGAAACAACTCGAATTGTATATGGAAATTTTTCATGTTCAGAAAGTGCTGGTTTTATTGCTCGCCAAGCTAATTTTCCATGCCCAACCTCTCTTCTACCTGTAGATCCAATTCTACCAACTTCATTAACTGAAAAAGGTGGAAAATTATAATGAAGCATAAATTTCTCTGTCATATCTCCATTAAGTGTATCAACTCTTTGCTCATCAGATCCTGTGCCAAGAGTAGTAACTACTAACGCTTGAGTTTCTCCCCTAGTGAAAAGAGCGCTACCATGTACATTTTCAAGTATATTAATTTTAGAATCTATATTTCTAACTGTAGTTAAATCTCTACCGTCAATTCTATTACCTGTTTCAAGAATAGATGAACGAACTATTTCCTTTTCTATTTTTTTTAAATTTCCAGCGATAATTGAGGGTTCAACTTCATATTTTTCAGAATACTTTTCAAAAATATCATTTTTAAATGCATCTAGTTGTTGCGATCTTTTAGACTTTTCTTTTACTTTGTATATTTTTTTTAGTTCTGGAGCGGTCTCTTTTTCTAGAGGTTCAAAAAAATCTGGTTTTTTATCTTCCTGGATTTCCCATGACTCCTTGGCAGAATCTTCTGCTAAATCAATTATCTTTTTAATTACAGGCTGAAATTGATCATGCCCAAACTTGACAGCACCCAACATTATTTCTTCAGAAAGTTGGTTAGCTTCTGATTCAACCATTAAAACGCCATTCCTAGTTCCAGCGACGACTAAATCTAGCTCAGTTTCTTTCATCTCCTCTACAGTTGGATTTAAAATATAATCACCATTAATATATCCAACTCTTGAACATCCAACTGGTCCCAAAAAAGGAAGCCCAGAAATTGTCAATGCAGCAGATGCCCCTATTAATGCACAAATTGATGGATCATTTTCAAAATCATAATTTACTACCGTACATATTACTTGAGTTTCATTATTATAATTTTTGTGGAAAAGTGGCCTTAAAGGTCTGTCTATAAGTCTTGAATTAAGAGTTTCAATTTCTGAGGGTCTCCCTTCTCTTTTAAAAAAACCTCCAGGAATCTTTCCTGCTGAATAAGCTTTTTCAATATAATGGACTGATAAAGGAAAAAAATCCTTTGTGGGATCTACTTTTCTCGCTGCTGAAACTGTACATAATACTGATGTACCTCCCAAAGTAGCTAAAACTGACCCATCCGCCTGTCTAGCCATTTGGCCAGTTTCTAAAGTTAACTTTAAACCTTTCCAATCTAATTCTTTCTTAACAATCTTAAACATATTTCTTTCCTATTTCCTGTCAAATTTATTTATTAATGCCTTAATCCTAATGACTTAATCAAAGCTTGATATTTTTCAGCACTTTTGTTTTTTAAGTAAGTTAAAAGTTTTTTTCTTCGACCTACTAGTTTTAAAAGACCTCTTCTTGTGCTTTGATCTTTTTTATTTGACTTCAAGTGCTCTGTTAATGAGTTAATTCTATGACTCAATATTGCAACCTGAACATCTGTAGATCCCTTATCATTTTTTTCAGTTGCATATTTTTTAATTACTTCAGTTTTTTTTTCTAATGAAATAGACATTTCCTCTCCTTAATTTTTTCTAATATTTAAATTCATTACTGTTTGTGGATAAAAACTCCCATCGTTTATTTTACCTATTGCAATAATCTTATTTTTATAACTCGCAATAACAAATTTAATAGGGATATCTTTAGTTATAGTTTCTGATTCAGAATTTACATAAAAGAAGTTACCATCCAATAATAATTTTGCATCTGTTTGCTTTATATTAATTTTTTTTACCCCCTCAAATATATAATCTACTGGCTTCAAAACCTTTATTAATTTGTCAATATGCATGAAACTGATTAAAGAATCCAGAGAAATTAGTTTTTTATCAAGTTTCCCAAAACCAATCCTCCTAAGAGAAGTTAAATGCCCTACAGTTCCAAGAATTTTGGCAAGGTCCTCAACTACTGTTCTCACATATGTACCTGAACTACAATTAATTTTAAAAACAGCTTTGCGTTCATTAATAATTTTCTTCAACTTAAATTCCTTGATTTTAATTTTTCTCTTTGGCATATCAAAGTTTTTACCTTGTCTCACAAGCTTGTATGCTCTTTTACCATTAATTTTTATAGAAGAGTATTTTGAAGGTATTTGCTCTAAGTCTCCAATAAATGTTTTTAATTGTTGTTTAATTTCATTCTTAGTTGGAAACTTTTTATGTTTTTCTATTAT
>NZFI01000001.1:0-7519 GCA_002690595.1 Rickettsiales bacterium | reverse complement strand
TTTTATTGAGATTTTTTTTTCACTTGCTATTTCAATTGTTTTGTTTCCAATGCTTTTCTTTTTTGTTAATTTTATAAATGAAAAAATTAAGTATTTAAATGAATAAAGATATTGAAGAATATAAGAGATTTCAAAGAAGAATTTTTATTCTTGGAGCTGGCAAGGCATTCTTTTCTTTTTTATTAATAGGTAAACTCTATCATCTTCAGATTCTAAATAAACTTAAATTCGGAAAACTATCTGAAACAAATAGAATTAAGGTTAAGATACTTTATCCTGAAAGAGGAGTTATTTTTGATTCAGTTGGGAAAAAAATTGCTGAAAATAGAATTGATTATCAAATAACTTTTTTAAAAGAAAAAAAAAATAAACTTCAATCAAATATTAATGATTTAAAAAAGATTATTAATATTTCAGAAGAAGATTTATTACAGTTTAAAAAAAATATTAAAAGAGAAAATTTGGATGATTTCGTTACGATTAAAAAAAACTTAAACTGGGATGAATTAGAAATTTTTGAATATTTTTCACATCATTTCCCTTTTTTGAATATTAAAAAAGAAAAAGTAAGAAGCTATAGAAATAACTATGCTTTTTCTCACGTCATTGGATATGTGGGATATGAATCAAGAAAAAAATATTCCATTAAAGCACCTGAATTAAAAATTGGTAAAACTGGGATTGAAAAAGTTTACGATGAAACTTTGATTGGAACTCAAGGATGGCAAAAGATTGAATCAAATTCAAGTGGAAAAATTGTAAGAAAACTTGAAACATCGAAAAGCATGTCTGGTCGAAACTTGAGAACACATTTAGTAGCTGATATACAAGAGTTTGCATATAAAAAACTTGATGGAAAGAGTGGAAGCATTGTTATCTTGGATTGTCAGAAAGGAGGAGTTTTAGGTCTAGTCTCATCTCCATCCTTTGATATTAATGAGTTTAGTTATGGTGTAAAAAGTTCTACATGGAGAACGTTGCAATCAGATTTAATGAATCCTTTGCTAAATAAACCGGTCTCAGGTTTATATTCTCCAGGATCTACTTTTAAATTAGTTGTAGCTATGGCTGTTCTCGAAAACCCTGATTTTAAAGCTGAAAAAAAATTTTTTTGTTCAGGTTTTGTAGATTTAGGAAATCATAGATTTCATTGTTGGAAAAGAAAAGGTCATGGTTCAGTTGATTTAAATAGGGCTATTAAAGAGTCATGTGATTGTTATTTCTATTCTTTAGCTAATGAGATAAATATTGATAATTTAGCAAAAGTTGCTAATACGTTTGGTTTTGGAACAAAAACTAAAATAGATTTGCCTAACGAATCAAATGGACTTATGCCAGATCAAAATTGGAAAAAGAAAAATAAAAATGATTCTTGGCATTTAGGTGAGACTTATAATGCGGTAATTGGTCAAGGGTTTACTTTGTCAACTCCGCTACAAATTGCAACTATGACTGCAAGAATCGCTTCAGGTAAAAAAATTATTCCTACAATAAAGCAAAAACTATCACATAATTTTGATACTTTAAATTACAATGAAAAATCATTTGAGATTATCAGAAATACAATGTATCAAGTTGTTAATGAGTATAAAGGGACTGCTTTTTCATCTAAGTTAAAAAATAAACTTTATAAGATGGCAGGAAAAACCGGAACTTCACAGGTAAGAAGAATAAGTATCTCAGAAAGAGAAAGTGGTGTATTAGAGAACAAAGAATTACCTTATAAACTTAGGGATCATTCTATATTCACTGGTTATGCCCCTTTTGATAGCCCTAAATATGCAATCGCAGCCGTAATTGAACATCATGGAAGCGGTTCAAAAGTTGCTGCTCCGATTTCAAGAGATATTATGGATTTTACTATAAGTTTGCTAGGTTAAAAAATTTGAACGAAATTATTTATAAAATAAAAAACTTACATTGGACTCTTATTTTTCTGGTCTCTTTTCTTTCATTAGTGGGAATAATTATGATTTATAGTGCAAGTAAGTCAGAAGGTCTTACTGCAACTTATTCTCAATTATTTAAATTATTTTTTGGTTTTTTAATTATGATATGTGTAGGACTGGTAAATATTAATTTCTGGCAAAAATATTCATTTATATTTTATATTTTGGGATTAATAGTTTTAATTTATGCAACTTTCTATGGATATATCGGAAAAGGATCACGTAGGTGGATTAATTTCCTGGGAGTTAATATTCAACCTTCAGAAATAATGAAAGTTTTTTTAATCTTAGCTTTATCTAAATTTTTCGATGAAAGAAAAATTGATAATTTAAGGGATTATCTATTCTTAATTTTTCCAATATTTTTAATAATTTTGCCATTTTTTATTATACTAAATCAACCTGATCTTGGAACCGCTGTAATCCTTTTAATATTAGGGTCAGTCGTATTCTTTGTTGTTGGGCTAAATATTAAAATATTTATATTTACTTTTTTAATATTTTTAGCCTCATCGCCTTTTTTATGGAGTCTACTTCATGATTATCAGAAACAGAGATTACTTACCTTTTTTGATCCCTATAAAGATCCACTTGGTACTGGATATCATATTATACAGTCTGAAATAGCCATAGGATCTGGTGGTTTTTTTGGGAAAGGTTGGCTAAAAGGTACTCAATCTCACTTAGATTTTTTACCTGAGAAAAAAACTGATTTTATTTTTTCTATGTTAGGTGAAGAATTTGGTTTTTTAGGAACATTATCGGTTATTGGTTTATTTATTTTAATATGTATAATTGGTTATATAATTAGTAATTCAATTGAAAAGAATTTTTTTTCAAAAGTACTTGGTATTTCTATTATTACAAATTTTTTTCTATCAGGTGTTCTAAATATGGCTATGGTTATGGGTTTAGCTCCAGTAGTAGGGATACCGCTTCCTTTAGTATCATATGGAGGTTCTGCAATGATAACTTATTTTTTTGGATTTGGATTGCTTTTATCAATAGAATTAAGTCATAAAATCCAAAAAGAGGATAATCTAACTAATCTGCCCTTTTTCAGATAGGAAAACGGCAATTTTTTTTGTTTCTTTAAAATTACTAAAAATAATTAGTAAAATAACAAGAATAGGAATACTCAAAAACATTCCGCTTATTCCCCATAGCTTACTCATTATACTTAAAGTTATTAGCATAATTATTGGACTCAAGTTAAGTGATTTTCCCATTAATTTTGGTTCAACAAAATTTCCAATAAAAATTTGAACAAGAAATAATAGAATAAAAACTATAAAAGACTGGAAGAAATCTAGAAACTGAATCATGGAAAAAATGAAAGGAATTAAAATCGAAATCATAGAACCTATAAATGGAATAAAATTCAAAACAAATGATAAAATCCCAAAAAAGATAGCTAAATCATTTTCAAATAAAAATAAAGTGAAAAAGGTTAAAATACCAGTTAGAAAACTTGTAAAAGTTTTTAATTGAAAGTAGTTAAAAATTTGTAAATTTATTTTTGAAAGAATATTTTTTGTGGCTTTATTATTTGATAATTTCGATATTTTATGGATAAAAAACTTTTCTTCTATTACTAAAAAAATTAAATACAAAACTACTAATGATAAATTTCCTGCAACATTTGTTAGTGAATTTAGTATGTTTGAAAAGATTTTAGCAAAATTGATATTATCTATAAGATCGTTAAATGAAATTGGTAATAAACTCAGCTTTGAGCTTTGTATAAATTTAAAAATAATATTTAAATTAGCCTGATATAAATAAGTATTAGCTGTTACTTTTTCTATATTAGACTTTAAAAGAACCCCAAAAAAATACATTAAAAAAATAAGTATTATTGAAACTAAAATAAAACAATATTTATAACTAAGGCTAATATTTAAGAACTTAATAAGAGATATTTTTTTAGACAGAGATTTAAGTATTATAAATATAAACAATGAAAAAAACAAAGGTAAGAGCAAAAACTTCCCAACATAAAGTGTTAGAAAAAATATAGGAACAAAAAAGTAGATATTATTATTTAAAGTCATCTAAAACTTGAACCATTTTACTTTTTCCAAAAAGATCTGTATCAGTTTCTTCCCATCTTATACTTTTAACTAGACCTACTTTAGGAGCATACCAATCATTTGTCATAATTTTAATTTTTATTGAACCAATTTCTCTATCACCAATAAATGTTGTTTCACCTTTACCAACTACTTTAACACAGTTTTTAAAATTTCCAGCTGGAACCTTTATAGTTTCAGTTAGAGATTTTATTTCATAATTTATATCAAACATAGTTGTTGCTCGATAATCAAAGTAAGCATATCTTCTAATAATTAAAAAAGTTTTACTTATAGAATTCCATTTAGTTCCAATCTTTATAGGATATTTTAAAACATATTTCTTATTCTTTTCAAAAATTACTGGAGATTCTCTTTTAAATTGAATACCTTCTCTAAATATTCCATTTTTATTTTTAGAGTAGTAATATATGCTATCATCTTCTCTTAAAATTGGGTGCATTATGATAGTTTCGTTAATACCAGGTTTTCTTATTAACGTTTCTTCTATGGAGGAATTAATCTTCTTGTAGTTTATTTTATCTTCAACCCCGGGATTGATAACTACACTGTAATTCCAAATATGACCATTTTTAAGAGGAAAGTATTTTTGATTATCTTTTTTACAACTAAATAAGATTAATAAAACTAACAAAAAAAATAGTTTTTTTTTCATTACTATTTTTCTGGTAATAATTGATTAGGCATATCAAAAAATTTAACTTTGGCACTGCTTGCAACGGTTTTCTTTTTTTCTAGTATTTTAGAAATTATGCCAGTTTCTTTTTCTTCTTCAATTGATTCTCCCATTTGAGGTATGCCGTTTTTTAGATTTACTGAAGCTTTAGATATTTGTTCATGAGCCTCTTTACTATATGGTAATTCAAATGATCGTGGTATTCCAAGGCCAGATTTTTCATTCATATCTGTAATCCATATATATATTGAACCCTCTGAACTAATTACAATATTTGGTTCATATATTTGAGCTGCTACTAATCTAAATCTATCTGGAAGGTTATCTTTTGTTGGCCAACCAAGAATTCCTTTAAAGGAATTATAAGTTATAATATAAAATACTGTTACTAAGATAATTAAAGATGACTTAATCAACCAATGAAAACTTGTTCTCAAATTAAACATTAATAATAGGAAACCTAGAAGTATATAACTTACTATTATTGATAAAACTGTTGAACCCATGTTAGTCTCCTTTGTAATTTATTTTTTTTAGTTATTTGGTACTAATTGTTTATACAAGTTACCTGTAACAGTTACTTGACCATCTTGTGTTATATTAAACCTAGTTGCAGTTTTTTCTACTCCTTTTTTTTCTAAATTTATAGTTCCATAATAAATTACTTCAAGTTGAGGGTTTACCTTCTCTACTTTAACATTAACATCAATTGGGTTGTTTGTTTTTGAAGCATAATAATGAACATTTACAATATATTCACCAGGAACTACTGCTCTTAACGTGACGACTTCCTGATTTAGTGGATTCTGTATTTCTTTACCACTGACCATGATTGTATCATTTAGTAAACCTCTATCATCTCTATCAAGGTGAACAAAACCTGCTTCTGTACCCCTAAACCAAACTAAATCTCCAGTCGGACTTTGAACATAGGTATCAATATCATCTGGACTATTATCCTCCCAGCTTACTGTTATAATATATTCAGCTTTAGGATTAATGACGCCTGTTTTTGGAATAGGATTCATAAAAATAATTGCCAAAAACATTAATAATGTAAAAGCTAACAATATATTAAATAATAAATCAGTAAATGGATCTGCTTTTATTCTTCTATTTGAATAAGCCATTTTTAATTTTTTTTATCTAGACTAACTTCAGAAATTTGATTTAAAACTGAGAAAAGTTCTTCACAACCACTTTCTAGGTTAAAATATTGTAACGCAATAAATACTCCAGTCACAAGAGCTGATAAAGTTGTGTAAAGTGCAACTCCCATCCCACTTCCCATTGTAGTTAAGACTCCTTGAAGCAGTGTGACATCAAATGTTGTTATATCAGAAAGAGAACCTAACATGATTATAAAACCAATTACTGTTCCAATTAAACCAAGCTTGAGCATTAAATCAGCACTAAACCAACCAATTTCGTAAAAACCGTTAGTTTTTTTTTGATAAGAATCAAGAATTTTAGTGTGACCGTTTGCACTATTTTTTTTTAAATTTAATAAATCTTTAAAATATTCAGAAACTATTCCTTCTGATATTTCACCTTTGGAGGACAAAATTAAATGATCATCAATAATTTTTAATTTAACACCATTTTTTAAAAGATTTTTTTTTATTATATATGCTTTATTTAGTTCTGATGAAATTATAAATGTTACATACGCACAGTGACTACATATTAAAAAAAATAAAAATAAAATAGTGCTTGAAATGTAACTTCTATCAGAGGAAATTAATTCACTAATTAGCCCATTATCCCACAAAAAATAGAAGAAAAAAAATATCATACTAAATTGAAGCAACCATTTTAAAAATAATTTATGATCTCTTGTCATACTAAAATTTCCTAGTATTCGATAAGTGTTTTAAAAGGAATATCAATTTTTTCACACCCAGATAAAAATTTCAGTTCTACGAGTGTTGCAAAACAGCTTACTTTTCCTCCTGCTTTTCTTAATAAATTAATAGCAGCATTCGCGGTCCCCCCAGTAGCTAATACATCATCTATTAGTGCAAAATTATTCGCATCACATAATTTTGGATTTACTTCAAGACAATCTTTCCCGTATTCAAGTTCGTATTCAAAACTTATCGGATTCCCAGGTGTTTTATTTTTTTTTCTTATCATTATTAAACCTAGGTTCATTTTAATAGCTAAAGCAGCACCAAAAATGAACCCTCTTGCATCGATTGCAGCAATTTTATTTATATTATATCCTTTAATTTTTTCTTCAAGATGACCTATTGCAGCATCAAAAGCTTTTGAATCACATATTAATGTAGACATATCGTAAAATAGAATTCCCGGCTTTGGAAAATCAGGAACTTTACTTATAAACTCTTCTAATTTATCAATTTCCATTTAAAACAATTTATAAGTAAATTTAATATTAAATCTATTTTAGTGTTTTTAAGTATTTTATTAAATCAGTTATCTGATCATCTTTTCTCAAACCTGAAAATATCATCTTACTTTTCTTAATATCTTTTCCAAAATGTTTTGCTTTAACTTTTTTGGGAGAGACCCATTTAGCTAATGACTCTTCATCCCAAACTATATTAGAACTTGCAAGCCATTTAGAATATTTATAACCTTCCTGAGCACCAGCTTTGGATCCTACTATTCCCCATAAGTTTGGACCAGTTTTATGTTTTGCTCCCTCTGCAACATTATGACAAGCTGCGCATTTTTTAAATACTTTTTTTCCTTTTGCGTGTCCATCTGCATATGAATTTGAATTGTTAAGTGCTAGAACAAGCATAGCAGAAATAAGAAAAAATTGTTTAACCATA
>NZFI01000064.1:0-8693 GCA_002690595.1 Rickettsiales bacterium | reverse complement strand
TCTTTTTCTAAACTTTATTCTAATGGTAATCTTTTTACTTATTTTAAGGATAATCAAAAACAAAACTTATCAAGAACTCAAGCATATCTTGTTGATGGTACAGGTTTTGAGGAACCAGTGAGTAAAATTATGTTCCCCTCTATAAATTTTAATAAAAAAGAGTGGACTTCAAAAAGTCAATTATTCATTACAAAGGGTTTTCAGCCACCCTTGAGAGATTTTATCCCTTCACCAGTTTTTAATCTTAGTTTAAAGATAGTTGATGATAATGTTGATATTAGAGTTAAAGCAGGTACATTTAAAAATTGTATTTTTATGAAGGGTAAAGGAAATACTGAATTTATCGGTGATACTCGTTCTAAGGCAAATAAAGTTGAAGTTACAACTGAAGAATGGATTTGTCCTGGAGTAGGAAGTGTAAAAGAAAAAAGAGTTGAATCCACAAACTCATCTGCTTTTGGTACAAGAAACTTTTATAAAGAACTTATTAATTTCAAAAATTAGCTATGTCTTCAGTATCTTTTGTTATTCCAGTTTATAATAAAGAAAGATATTTGAAATTTGTCATAAATTCTTTAAAAAATCAAACTGGTAATTATAGTCAAGAATTTATATTCATAAATGATGGTTCAACTGATAATTCTCTAGAGTTAATTAAGTCAGAAACTAAAAAATGGAAAAATTGTAAAATTATTAATCAAAAAAATATGGGCTCGGCTGGAGCTACAAATGTTGGTATCAAGCTTGCTAAAAATAAGTATATTAAATTCTTAGATGCAGATGATCTTTTAATGTTTTCAGCAACTAGTTCTTTAGTTCAAATTTTAGAAAAAAATGATGACTGTATTTTAGCATATGGCTTACAAAGAAAAGTAGAAGATTTATCAACAGTTGATTTAAAGCAGTCATTGGATACTAAAAAGACTACAAAAATTTATAATCCTATAAAACTAGCAATGAAAAACTCTATGTTTAATCCATCTCAATTCTTAGTTAAAACTAGTTTTTGCAAAAAAGTTGAAGGATGTGATGAAAGAGTTAAACACAGTCAAGAATATTCGTTAACGCTCAGATTATCTCTTTTAGGTAATTTTATTAAATTAAATCAGTACACAGCTGTATTACCTTTTAGTGCTCCAGGACAAATTTCAGAAAAAAAGGTAAATCAATTACATAGGGTTTCCAGAGCGTTGGAGTACTTTATTAATGATAATAAAAATATAGAATTTAAATATAAAAAATTTGCACAAAGACGACTTACAGGTAGGGCTTGGAGATTCGCAAAAAGACATTATAAAGCAAGTTATTTTTCATCTTGGTTTATGCTTTATTTGAGAGGACTTTTTGGGTTATCTAAAGATATAAAAAAGACATGTTCTAAGGCAAATTCTGTATATAATGATTTATTGGATTAAAATACTTTTCCTGGATTTAATATTTTTTTAGGATCAAAAATTTCTTTTATTCTTAACATTTTATCAATCGAATTTTTATTTTTGAACTTTCTTAATTCTTTTTTTTTAAGCTGACCAATTCCATGTTCAGCGCTAAAACTACCATCATATAATTTAGCATTTTTAAATATTATATTATTTATTATTTTTTTGTTTTTTGACAAATAATTACTTTGAGGTTCTTTTTTGTTAAAAACATTAAAATGTAAATTGTTATCTCCAATATGACCAAAATTAATAATATCAAAGTTTTTATTAACTCTTTTAATTTCCAAACTTGTCTCTTTAATAAATTTAGCCATATTGTCTAATGGAATTGAAACATCATGCTTAATACAGAAACCTTCTTTATTTTCTGCTAGTGGAATAAGTTCTCTATATTCCCATAATTTTTGATTTTCAGTTTCAGATTTAGTAACAATAAGATCATTAAATGATGTATTTATCTTGTCTAAGTTTTTTAAAATAAAGTCATTAAAATTTTCAATATTGATGAAATTAGAAAGTTCGACTAAGCAATAATAAGAATTTTTTGTTAAAACTCTTTTTAATTGTGAATTATTTTTTAAAACTATTTCCATTGAGTTTTTATCTATCATTTCAAACGCAGTTACTGAGTCACTAAATACTCTAATAATTGAATTATAAAATTCTAATAATCTTTTAATATCTGTAAAATTAGCAAATAAGATTTTTTTGTCTTTTGGTTTAGGATAAAGTTTTATATTTGCAGCAGTTATAATAGCTAACGTTCCCTCAGAACCAATTAGTAATTGTTTTAAATCATAACCGGTATTATTTTTTTTTATATCCATTAATTCAGATAAGATAGTGCCATCACTGAGGATCGCTTCAAGGCCAATTATATTTTCTCTCAACAATCCATACTTTATTACATTTATACCACCGGCATTAGTTGCAATATTGCCACCTATTTGACATGTCCCTCTTGACCCCATTGATATAGGAAAAACTAAATTATTTTTTAGTACAAATGATTGTATTGATTCTAATATGCATCCACTCTCAACAATAATTGAATAAGATAGAGGATTAAATTTTCTAATTTTATTTAGATTCTTAAGATTTATAATTATCTCAGATTTATTTTTTCTAGGAACAGATCCTCCAACAAGTCCTGTATTTCCACCCTGTGGAACAATCGAAATATTTTTTTTAAAACAAAATTTTACAACTTCAGCGAGTTTTTTTGTATTTTTTGGAAAAATAATAAGTTCAGATGTTCCTCTATAACTTTTTCTCCAATCTAAACAATGTGGCTTAATAATCTCTTGGTCAAAAGAATATTCTTTTTTTTCTAACCTACTTATCAATTCTTTATATTTTTCAATTTTATTCATTTAAGTTTGCTCTTTTAAGTTTTTCATTTATTACTTTTCCTAAACCAGTTTTTGGAATTGCAGAAATTGCAATACAGTCTTTATCTAATTTGTCTAATTTTCTTAAAAAATCAAATAAATTAAAAGCTGCTTCATCAAGATTACCTTTTTTAGATAAATTCAAACAGCTATTTGAAGAATCTGGAAATTTATTTCCAAAAACTAAGAATGCTTCATTTTGACTTGCTTTTTTGGCGTTTAATCTAATTGGAGTTTTAGGAGAATAATGCTTCATGAGTTGTCCAGGAGCTATAATTTTAGTTTTAGATTTTTTTGATTCAGACTTTATCTTTATTTTAGCCTTTTTAAAAATTATTTCTGAATCAATTACACCTATTCTTTCTATTTTAAAATTTTTATCTGATAGATTAATTATTGTAGATTCCAATCCAAATTTTGAACTTTTTGAATCTATTATTAACTCTATTTTTTTTCCAAAGCATTCTTCTACATGATTTGCTCGAGTAGAGGAAATATAACCACTTATATTTGCACTTGGTGCAGCTATTGGTTTACCAAAACTTGAAATTAAATCTAAGAATACCCTTGAACTAGGCATCCTTATTCCAACGGTATCTAATCCAGAAGTAGCAATTGTTGATAAATTTGCTGATTTTTTTTTTTTTAATATTAGTGTCAAAGGTCCTGGCCAAAATATTGATGCTAAAGTTTTAGCTTCTTTATTAAAATGAGCAATCTTCTCTGCCATTTCAATTGAATTAATATGAATTATTAAAGGATTTATTGCTGGTCTTTTTTTTATTTTATACAGAGCTTTTATGGCACTACAATTTGATGCATCCACTGCAAGTCCGTATACAGTTTCTGTCATTACTGCAACTAGTTTTCCCTGTCTCAAGTGATTTGTTGCGAGAGAAATAATTTGTTTTGATTCTTTTTTAATTGCCAATTAGTTATCCTTTTACATAAAGGTAGCAGATTATACTTAATTTTAAATAAAAATAAAGGCTCTTCAAAAAGGTCTGATTATTAGCGTAAATAAAATGACTTAAATTTTTTTATTCATTTATTTGCTACTGAAGTGTCTTATTCAATTTTTTTAATATTTTTGTTTTAGAGCTAATATATTTTTTTATGCATTATGAGAGTTAACAGTTATTAAATAGGTATATTTTGAAAGTTAATACTTTTATTATTTTTAAAAAATTAATTGATTGGTATTATATGATTATGAATAATTTTTATAAATATTTGTATTTAATTGGACTCTTTGCTGTAATAATTGGTTTAGTTACAATTTTTTCAGTGTTAACAGAAATAAATCTATTTTTTACAGAAAAAATAAAAATTTAATTATTAAGTTTTTTAATACATTCTAGAATTTCGCTTATAGACTCAATTTTAAAAGTTGGTTTCAAATTTAAACAATCTCCATAACCATATTTTACAAATATAGAATTAATTTTTAAAAGATTAGATGGGAGAATATCATTTGAACTGTCTCCAACCATAATTGATTCCTCTGGAAAAAAATTTAAGTACTTTAAACTAAAATCTAACATTTCACTATCTGGCTTAAGTTTTAGTTTTTCTGATGAACCTAATATTAATTTAAAAAATTTTTCAAGTTTAAGTTCTTTAAGTACTTTATCTGCTAGACGTTGACTTTTATTGGTACAGACAGCAAGTGTATAATTATTTAAAGAAAGATTTTCTAAAGTTTTTAATACTCCTTTGTATGGCTTAGTTTTTACAGAACAGTTTTTATAATAAAAATCAAGAAATTGCTTTACTAACAAAGGTAATTCATCAGATTCAATTGTTTTATTGAAGAATTTATAGCCCCTTTCAAGCATTGCTGCTGCACCACCACCAACTAAATTACCTAAATATGAACTATTGATTTTTTGTAGATTATTTTTAATTAGTGTATGATTTAGTGCTTCAAGCAAGTCTGGGCCACTATTAATCAAAGTACCATCTAGGTCAAAAAGAATACATTTAATTTTTTTTTTCATAAAACAATTTCAGAAGTAATATAAATCTTTATAATATATATTTAATTCATCGCTAATGATTATTTTACAAAATATAAACTAATGTCTTTATCAATAATTATTCTAGCTGCAGGTAAGGGCACCAGAATGAATTCTGTAAGACCAAAGGTCTTGCATGAAGTCGCTAATTATCCAATGTTATTTCATATTTTAGATACGGTAAAACCATTAAGACCCAAGTCATGTAATTTAGTCTTTTCAGATAAACTTAAATTAGAATGTAAAAAAATAAAATCCTCCTATAGTTCTATAAACTTTTTTGAACAAGTTGAACAACTTGGAACTGGTCATGCAGTAATGAGCGTAAAAATGAATAGAGCAAAAAAGAATGATGATATTACTTTGATTTTATTTGCTGATACACCACTAATTGAAACTAAAACACTTAAAGCTTTAGTTTCAAAAATAGAAAATAATAAAGCAGAATTAGTACTTTTATCAATGAAACCTAATGATACAAAAAATTATGGAAGAGTTATTTTGAAAAAAAATCGTGTTGAGAAAATCGTTGAATTTTCTGAAGCTTCAATTTCTGAGAAAAAGATTAACTTATGTAATTCAGGAGTAATGGCAATTAAAACAAATACATTAATAGATAATATTAGTAAAATTAATAATAATAATTCTAAAAAAGAATTTTTTTTGACTGACTTAGTTGAAATTCTTTATAAGGATAAAAAAATAATATTGCATCATGAGTGTGATAGTAAAGAAACTTTGGGAGTGAATGATAGATCGGATCTTCAGAAAGTAGATAAAATTTTTCAAGAAAGAATAACAAAAAAACTACTTAAAAAAGGTGTAACAATTCTTGACTCCTCTTCTGTTTATTTTAGTTATAATACTAAAATAGGAAAAGACTCTGTGATTTATCCTAATGTATATTTTGGGTTAAATGTGCAAATTGGAAAGAATGTTGTGATAAAAAGTTTTTCAAATATTGAAGAAGTTGAAATTAAAGATGGTTGCGAAATCGGTCCTTTTGCAAGAATAAGAAATGAAACAAAAATTTCAAAAAATGTAAGAATAGGAAATTTTGTAGAACTTAAAAAATCTTATATTCAAGAAGACGTAAAAATTTCGCATTTATCTTATATCGGAGATGCAAGTATAGGAAAAAATACTAATATTGGTGCTGGTACAATTACATGCAACTATGATGGTAAAACAAAAAATAAGACAATTATTGGAGAAAATTGTTTTATTGGTTCTAATACATCTCTAATAGCACCTTTGGAAATTGAAAAACAATCCATAGTTGGTGCTGGAACAGTTGTAAAAAAAGATGTTTCAAAGGGTACTACTGTTTTTAGAAAATCAGAGTTAATTAGAAAGGAAAATAAAAGGGATTAATTTATGTGCGGAATTTTTGGTGTTTTTGGAAATACGCCGGCAGTTGAAAATATAATTGAAGGATTAACAAAATTAGAATATCGAGGTTATGATTCTTCAGGTATTGCTATCCTAAATGATACTAGAATTGAATGTTTCAGGGCAGAGGGAAAACTAATNAATTTAAAAAAAATTTTAAAAAAAAAAAAAATTAAAGGAAATATTGGTATTGGACATACCCGTTGGGCTACGCATGGAGTTCCATCTCAAAGAAATGCACACCCTCATATAACTGATCAAGTAGCAATAGTTCATAATGGAATAATTGAAAATTTTAATGAATTAAAAATTAGTCTAACTGGTAAAGGACATATATTTAAGTCCCAGACTGATAGTGAGGTAATAGCACATCTTTTAACAGACTTTTTAGAATCAGGTTTATCTCCGGAGGATGCAATTAAAGAAACCCTTCCAAAACTCGAGGGTGCTTTTGCCATTGCTGTTTTATTTAAAAACTATAATCTATTAGTAGGTGCTAGAAGAGGAAGTCCTCTGGCTGTTGGAGTGAATGATGAAAATATTTATTTGGGTTCTGATGCAATAGCTCTTGCCCCATTTACTCAAAAAGTTTGTTTTCTNGAGGAAGGAGATAGTGTCTTTATAGAAGAGAATAAGTTTAAAATTTTTAATTTTAAACATAAAGAAATTCAAAGAAATATTTCTTTAACTTCTTTTACCGGAGCAGGAGTAGGGAAGGGTAATTTTAACCATTTTATGTTAAAAGAGATTTATGAACAACCATCAGTAATTGGAGACTCTCTATCCAGATTTATTAATCCATTGCAAAAAAAAATAAATATTCCAAATTTAGAAATTGATTGGAAAAGGATTAAAAAAATTAATTTAGTAGCATGTGGAACCTCTTTTTATGCTTGTTTAACAGCTACTTATTGGATNCAAAAATATGCTAAAATNTCTTGTTCAGCTGAACTTGCTTCAGAGTATAGGTATAAAGAGTTAATTAGTAACAATGATGAACAGGTTTCAATTTTTATTTCTCAGTCTGGAGAAACTGCTGATACATTAGCTGCATTAAGATATGCAAAATCAAAAAAAGAAAAAATTATTAGTATAGTTAATGTTGATGAAAGTAGCATAACAAGAGAGTCAGATTATTGTATCCCGATTGCTGCAGGACCTGAAATTGGTGTTGCTTCAACAAAAGCATTAACTGCTCAGCTTTCNGTATTAGCATGTTTATGTATTTTAATTTCAAGTAAAAAAAAGACTATTCAGGCAAAACTAGAAAAAGAACTTACAACTGGATTAATAGANCTTCCCTCGAAAATGACTGAAGTNTTAGAAAATAGTAGTGAAATTAAAAAAATTTCATCAGAAATTATTAATGCAAAAAGTACTCTTTTTTTAGGAAGAGGTTTATGTTTTCCAATAGCTTTAGAAGGTGCACTGAAGTTAAAGGAAATTTCATATATCCATGCTGAAGGTTATGCATCTGGAGAAATGAAACATGGCCCTATTGCTCTTGTTGATGAAGATATGCCTGTTTTTGTTATTGCCCCAAAAGATGATCTATTTGACAAAAATATTTCTAATACTCAAGAAATTTTGGCTCGAGGTGGAAAAGTTTATTTACTTACAGATAAATTAGGAAAAGAAAAAATAAAAGATTTAAAACTAAAGAAAATCATNCTTCCTTTAGTTCATAATTTTGTTTTACCAATTTTATATTGTCTGCCTGTTCAATTAATAGCATATTATACAGCTGTTATAAAAGGTACTGATGTTGATCAACCANGNAANCTTGCNAANNNTGTAACTGTAGAGTAATCTTGAAGGTGGGGTATTTAAATCCCTTAATAGAAAATATTGACGTAAAATTCACTCTAAATCTTAAAATAAATTCTCATCAAACGTACAGTATCTCTGACTATCAGAGGACTTTACTAGATGTAATAAAGACCAAATTAAACGAAGGATTTAACTACAAACAAGTAGGTCTATATTTAAGGATCAATGGATACAAAACCACCCGAAATAAGGAGTTCACTGGTAAACATGTTGAGAGGATCATTAAGAAATATAGTGAGTTTCTAAGNAAGAAAGACCAGTACNACCAGTCAAAATTAGNGGGTTTCTNTGTAACATTANAGTGGTANTAATGNTTATTAAAGAAGTATTAAGGAACCTTTAANGTGTTACTAGGAAGTTATAATGAAAATAGTGTAATATTAAGTAAAATAGGNGAAGTTATAANNGAGTTATAAGNNAGTTATGAGAGATTTTACAAAAGTGATTTTAATAGATATTCTTATATTTGGATCGTTATGGATATTTATAAATTAAATAATAAAAGATTAGATTCTGTTGAAAGTGTTAATTTTGACTCTGAAAAAGAAACTCAGTCAATTGTAGAAAATAATTCTAAGGAACTATTCAATTTAACTTTTGTGAAAAGTGAAGTTACGTGT
>NZFI01000063.1:0-9780 GCA_002690595.1 Rickettsiales bacterium | reverse complement strand
TTTAAAAAGGAACAATCAATTGATCTAAAGAAGGATAAGCTTGCATTACAAAGATTAAAAGAAGCAGCAGAAAAAGCTAAGATAGAACTCTCAACTGCACCTCAAACGGAGGTAAATTTACCTTTTATAACGGCTGATGCATCAGGTCCGAAGCATTTAAATATTAAACTTTCAAGATCTAAATTTGAAGCCCTTGTAGCTGATTTAATTGATCGTTCTATAGAGCCATGTAAAAAAGCTTTAAAAGATGCTGGCCTTAATGCTGGTGAGATTAATGATGTTATTTTAGTTGGTGGAATGACTAGAATGCCAAAAGTAATTGAAAAAGTGAAAAATTTTTTTGGCAGAGATCCTAATAGAAGTGTTAACCCAGATGAGGTTGTTGCATTAGGAGCTGCAGTTCAAGGTGGTGTACTTTCTGGAGATGTTAAAGATGTACTTTTACTTGATGTTACACCTTTATCATTAGGTATAGAGACACTGGGTGGTGTGTTTACAAAGTTAATTGAAAAAAATACCACAGTACCTACGAATAAAAGTCAAATTTTTTCTACAGCTGAAGATAATCAGGCGGCGGTAACAATTAGAGTCTTCCAAGGTGAAAGACAAATTGCTGCTGATAACAAACTTTTAGGTCAGTTTGATTTAGTTGGAATACCTCCTTCTCAAAGGGGCACTCCTCAAATAGAAGTAACGTTTGATATAGATGCCAATGGAATAGTCAAGGTTTCTGCAAAAGATAAGGCTACTGGAAAAGAACATCAAATACAAATAAAAGCTTCTGGTGGATTATCTGATGAAGAAATTGAGAAGATGGTAAAAGATGCTGAAGCTAATGCGGAATCGGACAAGCAAAAATTGGAAACTATTGAAGCAAAAAACAATGCAGATTCAATGATTGCAAGTACTGAAAAAAATCTTAAAGAGCATGGAGAAAAACTTCCTAAAGAAGAAAAAATCAAAATAGAGAAATCTCTTGAAGAGTTAAAAAACACTTTAAAAGATGAGAAAGTTTTAGCTAAAACTCTAAAAGAGAAAACTGATGCATTGGTTCAAGATTCAATGAAATTAGGTGAAATCCTTTATAAAGAAGCTCAAGAAAAAGCTGAAAAAGAGAAAGCTAGTTCTGAACAAAAAACTAAAGGAAAAGAAACTAAAGGAAAAGCAAAATCAAAGTCTAAAGAAAAAGATCCAAAAGTAGTGGATGCAGATTTTGAAGATGTTACTGAAAAAACTAAAGAACCAAAAAGTAAAAAAGATAACGATAAATCAACAGGAACGTCAATTTAAGGTATGTCCAAAGAAGATTATTATGACGTATTAGGCGTTGACAGAAATGTTGATGGAGGTTCCTTAAAAAGTGCTTATAGAAAATTAGCTATGCAATATCACCCGGATAAAAACCCGGGTGATTCCTCTTCAGAAAAAAAATTTAAAGAAATATCTGAAGCATACGAAGTTCTTTCAGATCCAGAGAAAAAAGCTGCATATGATCAATATGGACATGATGCTTTTAGTGGAGGATCCGGTGGAGGTTTTTCTCAAGATTTTTCAAGTGGATTTGGAAGTTTTTCAGATATTTTTGAAGATTTTTTTGGTGAAACAGGTTCTAGAAGTCCTCGACAAAGACAAGAAAGAGGACAAGACTTAAAGTATGAAATGGATATAACTTTAATGGATGCATACTTAGGTATGAAGAAGGAAATATCATTTGATACTCTTGTTGTTTGTGATGTTTGTAAGGGTAGTGGTTCAGAAAAGTCAGAGGGTATTAGCAGTTGTGGGACTTGCAGGGGAGCAGGAAAGGTAAGGTCTTCTCAAGGGTTTTTTACTGTAGAGAGGACTTGTCCTGCTTGTAATGGAACTGGGCAGGTTATAACAGATCCATGTTCATCGTGTAATGGAGAGGGTAGAAAAAGAAAGAATAGAAAAATAGAAGTTAGTATCCCTACTGGAGTTGATGATGGAAGTAGAATTAGACTTTCTGGTGAGGGCGCTGCTGGAAAAAATAGTTCTGCATCTGGAGATCTTTACTTATTTGTAAATATTGAAAATCACCCATTGTTTGAAAGAGATGGAACTAATATTTATTGTAATGTTCCCGTTTCAATGGTTGAAGCCTCTCTTGGAGGTTCTGTTGAAGTACCAACAGTATCTGGAGGTAGAGCAAAAGTAAAAATTCCAGCAGGCACTCAAAGTGGAGATCAGTTAAGATTAAGTGGAAAAGGAATGCCAGCCTTAAGATCCGTTTCATTTGGTGATATGATAATTTCTTTAATAGTTGAAACGCCAACTAATCTATCTGAGTCACAAAAACAACTTTTACAATCTTTTCAAGAAGAATCAATACAAAACAATAATCCAGAAAGTAGCGGATTTTTTTCTAAAGTTAGAGATTTTTGGGATGATTTAAAAAAATAAGTATATACTAAATTAATGGAAAAGATGAAACTTGGAATAATGGGCCCTTTAGGGAGAATGGGAAAAAGCATAATTTCAGAAGCAAGAAATTTTAATAAAATTTCAATTTCAGCATTTTGTGAGCAAAAAGGTCATCCAAAGGTTGGTTCAAAGATTGATGGAATTGAGGTTTTAGATAGCACTCAACAGTTTATTTCCAGTTGCGACGTAATTATTGATTTTAGTCAACCTAAGGCTACAATAAATTTACTTAAAGACTTGCAAAAACAATCAAGTACGGCATTGATTACTGGTACAACGGGTTTTTCTAAAAATGAAGAAAAAAAATTTTATCAATTTGCACAAGGATTAAAAGTTTTGAGAGCCTCAAATATGAGTATGGGAATTTGTTTGCTTACAAGAATATCAAATATCGTTTCATCTAAAATTGGAAAAAGTGTTGATATAGAAATCATAGAATCACATCATAAATTAAAAAAAGATTCGCCTTCAGGAACAGCTATTTCGTTGGGTGAGGCTGTGAAAAAAGGAAGAAAGAATTATGAAAAAAATACATTTGTTTATCGAGGATTGAATTTTAATCAAGAGAGGAAAAAAGGAGAAATTGGATTCTCTTCAATTCGTGGAGGAGATGTCGTAGGGGAGCATAGTGTTATATTTTTTATGAATGGTGAGAGACTAGAGCTTACTCATAAAGCAACAGAAAGAGAAATTTTTTCAAGAGGATCCTTAAATGCTGCTCTTTGGATAAAAAACCAAAAGCCAGGATTGTATAATATGCAAGATATGATAGAGTTTTGAAAAATTTAAATGTGAGATTATGTTATTTAAAAAAATTTATTTATTTATAATTTTTATAACCTTGTTTTCGACAATTGCTTGTGAGCAAAAGCTAAATAAAGAAGATATTGAAAGTTATAAACAAGTTATGGATGTAAGATTAGGTCATCTAGGAAATGCATTGATTATGCAAGGAAGACTTTTAGATGCTTACAATCAAAATAACGCTACAGCAGATGAAAACCATTTTAAGGAAGCTGAGGAGTTAATTAAGATTCATTTGACTAAATTAGGAATTCCAAGTGAATTGAAGGAATTAGATATTCCTAACTCAAAACCAATTAAGAAATTTCATAATTCTATAGTTGAGTCTTCAGAGCTGTTAATAGCAGCTATTAATATGTTAGAAGATCAAGCTTGGCTGGGTGGTTCTGTAAGTTTTGCTGAAGCATCTGTTGATAAGGCAAGAGTAAATTTTCAAACAGTAGTAAAAGCAATATATAATCCTAAAGGCGAGGTTAAACCCATTACAGAACACAAAGAATATGATGTGGGTGAAAAACCAGAATTAATAGAATTAGAATAACACTTTAAATTCTATATATTTAGTNTTTTTTTTGTAATTAGTAATTGAATCGTTTAACTTTGTCTCAAGTTTTTTTTTATCAAATTTATTTAAGAATGAACCAATAGATACGGTCTTTTTTCCTGATGAGACAATAAGTTGAGTATTATTGTTTTGATTTACAAGTTCAACCTTAGTCCAATAGGGGTCAAGACTCCATTGCTGAAGCTTCCCTGATGGGAATCCTCTAGAAATAATAAGTTTTTTTGAAGCAATAAGAATTTTTTCATAAATCCTGCCACTTTTATAGTTCAATTTAAAAGCAAGATAAACTAGTAAAACATCGAGTCCAAAAAAACCAAAAACTGGCCAAGCACCCAAAAACCAAAATATTGTTCCTCCAATTAGGCAAATAGATCCAAAAATAAACATTAAAATTATAAACCCGTTTCTGGAAAGACTCCTATGAGGATATATTGTAAGGTTGAGAAATGTTGAATTTGTCATTATATTAATTAATGTCTGGTCAGTTAAAATAAAAAAATAGTATACAAAATATTTAATGAAAATTTTAAAAAAAACAAGAAAACAAATTATAGGAATGGGTAATGCTGTTCTTGATGTTATAGTTTCTTGTGACGAAGCTTTATTAAAAACAAATAATTTGAAAAAAGGTCGTATGACAATCGTAGATCAAAGTGAATCAGATAATATATTAAAATCAGTCCAGCCTATTAAAAAGAGTTCAGGCGGTTCAGTGGCCAATACTATGGCAGGTATTGCAATTTTAGGGGGTAATGCATCATTTTGTGGAAAAGTTAAGTCTGATTTACTTGGTACTGAATTTATTAACAATATAAAAAAAAGCGGGGTTAAGTATTTGTGTGAGCCAAGTAAAGAAGGTTCTCCAACGGCAAGATGCTTAGTATTTGTAACTAAAGATGGCGAAAGAACTATGCAAACTTTTTTAGGAGCTAGTATTCATTTAGGTGAAAAAGATATTAAAGAAGATTTTTTTAAAGACGCAGGAATGCTTTATATTGAGGGCTATTTATGGAGTTCAGAGTCCGCAAGGAAAGCAATAAAAAAAGCTGTTAGTCTTGCGAAGAAAAATAATGTTTTAGTAATCTTTTCGTTATCCGATTCGGGATTAGTTAATGCATTTAAACAAGATTTCCTAAACTTTATTAAATCTGATGTTGATATATTAATTGGAAACGAGTGGGAATTTTTTTCATTATCAGGAATTAAGGATTTAAAAGATTTATCTTTGTTTTTAAATGAAATGGTAAGTATCTCAGTTATGACCAATGGTGATAAAGGTGCTATCCTTTTTTACAATGAAACATATAAAAAATCTTCAGCTTTTCTGAATAAAAATATTATAGATTCAACAGGTGCGGGCGATATGTTTGCGGCAGGTTTTTTATCAAAATATAATGAAGGCATTGAAATTGAAAAGTGTGTTAACTTTGGATGTGAAGTTGCTTCAAGGATATTATCTCAATATGGGGCTAGGCCTTCGTCTGAAACATTCAAATAAATTCCTTTATTTCTTTAATTACATCTTCAAGAGGTATAGCCTCAATTTTATTATCATTGTCATACTTAGAAGCATTTAAAACAATATTTTTNGAGTTTGTAAAAGGCTTGAATTTTTGAGCATTAGTTGGTCCGAAGAGAGATATCATGGGAATATCTGCAGTCGCTAATAAATGGCCACAACCTGTATCATTTGAAATGCCTAAATTACAAAATTTTGCAAAAATTATTGTGGAAATTGGTGAAAGATCTTTAATTTGTTGAAGTGGGAAAAGAGCGTTTGGCAGTTCTTTTTGCAGGTATTTGTAATAATTTATTTCTTTAGGCCCAAGAAAAAAAACAGGAAGGCAATTATTTTTTAACAAATAATTTGAAACTTCAATGTAATTTTTAATTGGCCAGCATTTCCATGAAACTGAGGCTCCAGGACAAATAGCTACTTTTTTTTTATTTAAATATTTTTCATAAAATTTTTTAGCAAATTTATATTGATTTGTTTTAACAGGTAAATTAGGTATTTTATTTTGCTGACTAAAATTGAATATATTGCTTAAGGAAAATAATTGTTTAGCGAGATTTTTTTCTTTATTAAAAGAAATTCTTATAGAAGAAAAAAGAAAATTGCTTGTTGAGGATATGAAAAGATCAGTTTTAATTTTTTTTAAAATCAATGTAGTTAGCAATCTTTTTTGGGTATCAAAGACTATATCATATTTTTCAGTTATTTTTGGTTTTGAGAATAATTCCAATACTTTAGAACCATAATTAGCATTATCTTTAATTTTATCAATTAAGCTTACAACTAAAGGGTTTAATTTTTTTTTAAATTCTGATTTACCTTTTCCTGCAAACCATGTGATTTCACTTTTAGGAAATATTGATTTAAGATTTCTAATAAAAGGTAGTTTAATTAATGCGTCACCAAGCAAATCTAAACCAACATATATAAATATTTTTTTTACATTCCATAAAGATTCTAAATCAACTTTTCGAATATTTTCATCATCTTTCCAGGTTTTAAAAACTTCATATCTTACTTTTTTTGTATTTTTATTAAAATAAATATATGAAAATAAAAATCTCATATAGTTTAAACTAAGAATAGTTTCTTTGTTTTTTTTTCTTTGCCATTTTAAGCATCTTCTATATATTTTTTTTAAGCAATTTTTAACTAATTTTTTTTCTATATTTGAATGTTCTTCTATAAAATTAATTGCCGCGTGAGATAAGTCATGTAATGTTTGTCCTTGATTAGTAATAATCCTATCTTCAATAAATTCTGGTCCAACACAAATTATTTTTTTAGAAATACCAATTCTGTGAGGCTTTAAACCCTGACTCTTATAGTGGTATCCAGAAACTCTTAATGGCATGGAATAATCTTGAATGAATATTTTCGGATCGCATCCATTTATTTTTTGTAGAACCTCAGTTTTAATCATTAAATTACTTGAGCCACCCCATCCTGATAGAAAAATTTTGTTAAAAGCATTCTTTAAATATGTTGCTTTAAAATATTTTTGAGCAAATGAATATGAAGATGGATTTTTTTTCCAAATCCAATCTCCATAAAGCAAATCAAGATCTAAATCCTGCATTTCNTTAATCATATAATCAGCAGAATCTGGTGCAATGATATCGTCCCCATCGACAAGTTTAATATGAGAATATTTTACTTTTTCTAGTGCATTATTTATAGCTATACTTGGCCCAGTGTTTTTTTGAATTATTAAAATACTATCTAGTTTTTTGTNTNATNNTANANNTTNNTTAGTAATTTTTAAAGAAGAGTCAGAAGATCCATCATCAACTATGATAAGCTGACAGTTTTTTTTAACTTGAGGGATTATAGACTGAAGAGTATTAGAAATAAATTTTTCTTTGTTATATATTGTAACAATAAAACTTACCCCATTTTTTAAAATCATGTTACAATTTAAGTAATATTAGAAATTTTAACAAGAAACTTTTTTGATTATTGATTAGAATCTAATGAATAGCCAAAAGACCTAACAGTTCTAATAATATTTGGTAATTTGTCAATATTAATAGCTTTTCTTAATCTTCTAATGTGTGTATCAACAGTACGCAATTCAACATAGATACCATGACCCCATACATTATCTAGCAATTGTTCTCTTTGAAAAACACGCTGGGGATTTTCTAAAAAGTGTTTTAAAAGCTTAAATTCAGTTGGGCCAAGATGAATTTTTTTTTTTGATCTATAAACTTTTTGCTGTCTTAAATCCATAACTATATCACTGTATTCCAGGGAAGATTCTACAAATGATTTATTATATCTTCTTAATAAAGCATTAATTCGTGCTATTAACTCAATTGGGCTAAATGGTTTCACTATATAGTCATCAGCTCCAGATTCTAATCCTTTTACCTTATCTTCTTCTTCCCCTCTGGCTGTTAAAATTATTATCGGTAAATCTTTTGTATTTTTATTTCTTCTTATTGACTTACATATTTCAATTCCACTAGGAGCGGGAATCATCCAATCAATAAGAACTAGATCAGGAGTTTTTTCTTTTAATAATAATAATGCATCTTCTCCATTTTTTGCCTCTCTAACATTAAAATTATTATTTTTAATATTATATGAAATCATAGAAAGTAAAGTTTCATCATCTTCTATGATAAGAATTTCTTTCCTCATTTTATAGTAATTTTCCCGATGTATAATATAGAACTTCTTTAGAGATATTTTTCCCAAGATCACCAATTCTTTCTAATTCCTTGGCTATAAAAAGTCTTTGTGTGATAAAACCTATATTTTTTGGGTTCTTAATCATAATATTTAAGTGTTCTCTGAAACAGTTTTCATAGAAAAGATCAATTTTTTTGTCTTCTTCGGGAATAGTTAATGCTATTTCTTGCGAAAACAAATCATATGCAGTTAAAGCTTGAGAGACATTCTTTAAAACATTAGTTCCTAATCTATAAACTGTGTCAGTTTCATAATTGTTAGGATTAATATTTTCTGAAAGAACTCTTCTAACAATGTTATGAGAGTGATCGCCTATTCTTTCTAGTGTACTAGATAGTTTAATTCCAATGATGATTAATCTTAAATCGTCTGCTAGAGGTTGCCGTTTTGATAAAGTTTTTGTACCGTGTTCGCGAACCCTAGTTTCATACTTATTAATATTTTTTTCATTGCCTTCAAAATCAGATACCTTATCTTCATCAAAGGTTTTAATAAACTCAACTGCATTGAATAATTGCTTTTCAACTAATACTCCCATTTCAATAACCATATTTTTTAGGTCATTAAGGTCATTATCATAATTTGAAACTATGTGTTGTTTATCCTTCATTTTTTATCCTATTTTACCAGTAATGTAATCTTGTGTTCGTTCTTGAGCCGGGGTTGAGAATATTTTTTCTGTAGCCCCAACTTCAATTAAATTACCCATATGAAAAAAAGCTGTTCTATCAGAAACTCTTGCGGCTTGTTGCATTGAATGTGTTACAATTACAATTGTATAATTTTCTGCAAGTTCATCAATTAATTCCTCTATAACTGCAGTAGCAATTGGGTCTAAAGCTGAGCATGGTTCATCCATTAATATTACTTCGGGACTAATTGCTATTGCTCTTGCTATACAAAGTCTTTGTTGTTGCCCTCCTGATAAGGATGTTCCTGATTCTTTAAGTCTATCCTTAACCTCATTATAAAGGCCCGCTTTTTGAAGACTTTTAATAACTATTTGTTCAGTTTCAGCATCACTTGTTGCTAAGCCATGAATTTTAGGACCATATGCAACGTTTTCAAATATAGACTTAGGAAATGGATTTGGTTTCTGAAAAACCATACCAATTTTAGCTCTTAATAAAACCGGATCGATATCTTTTTTATATATATCTTCTTTATCTACAAGAATTTTTCCTTCAACCCTGCATATATCGATTGTATCGTTCATTCTGTTAAGGCATCTTAAAAAAGTTGATTTTCCACAACCACTTGGACCAATTAAAGAGGTAACTTCATTTTCATATATATCTAACGAAACTTTATCTAAAGCTTTTTTTTCTCCGTAAAAAACATTTACATTTTTGCATGAAATTTTTAAATTTGATGATCCCATTTTTACCACTTTTTTTGAAATTTATTTCTAATAACTATTGCAAATCCGTTCATTAAAATCAAAAAAGTTAATAATACTAATACACCTGCTGCTGTCAATTCAACAAATCCTCTTGCTGCAGTACTTTTCCAGAGATATATTTGAACTGGTAAAACAGTAGAAGAGTCTAAAAAAGAACCAGGAACATCAACAATAAATGCAACCATACCAATCATTAAAAGTGGCGCTGATTCCCCAAGAGCTTGAGACATACCAAGAATAGTTCCTGTAAGTATGCCTGGTGTTGATAAGGGTAAAACATGATGTGTAACTGTTTGAATTTTTGTTGCTCCTAATCCAATTGCTGCTTCGCGAATCGATGGCGGAACAGCTTTT
>NZFI01000062.1:0-8063 GCA_002690595.1 Rickettsiales bacterium | reverse complement strand
AATACCGTAGAAGATAACCCAAATAGCCATTAGGCCGCCAACCATAAAAAATGGTGTTGAATTAGTTTGTTGTTCAGTAACTGAAAAAAAACTATAAAATTAAACAGAAACAACAACTACAAACAAAACGTCTTTTGTAATTATGAAAAGTATCAAATCTAAAATACCAAGAAATATTGAAAGATTTAAAGAAATCAAAGTATTACTTATTTGTTTAATGATTCTTTCTTTAAATAGTAACGTACTTCTTTCTCAAGAAACTAATTTTGGGACAGTTTTAATGTATCATAAATTTGGTGAAAGCTCTTTTCCCAGTACTAGTATTCAGATTGACACTTTTAGGAACCATCTATCTTTTTTAAAAGAAAAGAAATTTAATGTTCTCCCATTATCAGAATTAGTTGATTTTTTAGAAAATAGTAAGAATCTTCCTGAAAAGGCTGTCTTTATAACTATAGATGATGGATATAGAAGTTTTTATAACAACGCATTCCCATTATTAAAAGAATTTAACTTCCCTTTTACAATTTTTATTTCAACAGATAATGTGTCTTCAGACAAATCTTCAAGTTTCATGAGTTGGGATATGTTATCTGAAATTAAAGATCATAAAGGCGTAATTCATAATCATACCTCTGATCATTCTAATTTAAATAAATTATCAAATAACGAGATTATTTATAAAATAAAAAAAGCAAATAAATCGATACAAAAAAATCTAAATTTTAATTCAGATATTTTTTCTTATCCATATGGAGAAAGCAATTTAGAAAATGAGAAAATAGTTAAAAGTCTTGGTTTCAGGATAGCTTTTTCTCAGCATTCAAGCCATATTTATAGAGGTGAAAATATCATGAGATTACCAAGGTTCTCTTTCAATGAAGAGTTTGGAAAATTAGACAGATTTAAAATGATACTAGAGTCTAAGGCTTTAGCTGTTTATGACGTAATCCCTAAAGATACAATTATAAATTCTAGTTTTATAGGAATGGGCTTTTCAACAAACCATAAATTAAATAGTATTAATTGTTTTCACTCCAATTCAGTAAAATTAGAAACTTTCAGAATACCTCCCAATAGACTTGAGATAAGGTTCCTTGAACCAATAAAAAAAGGGAGAAACAGAATTAACTGCACTTCTAGAAATAATAAAAATGAATTACTTTGGTTTGGAAAGCTTTTGATTAATTAATGATTTAGAGTCATAAATGTTATCTAAATCTTGAAAATTATTAGTATTTATTATTTCTTTTATATCTTTAATATATTCTTGCCTTCTTTCTGAGTAGTTTTTTAAAAAATTGACTAAAAATAGACCTTCAAAGTTTTCACCATTCATACGAATTTTTTTTCTTGCCTCTCTAAACTCTTCATAAGCAACATGAGTATTTAAATTTTTAATATAAGAGGAAGCCGATTCTGAAATACTTGAAAACTTTTTAACAAGAAATATTTCATTTTCTTCTCTTTTTTTTGGTATAATCCCCGACTCTTCGTCAAATGTACGCTGTCCAAATACAGCATTGCCAGAAGTTGCATATCTAGATGAACCCCAACCACTCTCTACAGCTGCCTGAGCAAGCGCAAGTGATGGAGGGACAATATCAACACTCATTAATAAATTACCAATATTTTTTTCCTTAAAATTATATTTGGCACTAATTTCTTTAAGCCAATCTGGCCAAAAATCTCTATCAATTAATTCTCCTTCTGTTTCAGTCCACCATTGTAATATTTTTTTTCTTTCATCTAAAATTTTCTCATTCTCAATAAATATTACGGATAATAGTACTAAAATAAATAAGTCCTTTTTCTTTATAGTTTCAAGTTCTGAAAAATCATCTGGAAGAGAAGAAAAAATTACTAAATTAGAGTAACTTTTATCTAAAAAACTTTGCCTGTTGAAATTATTTTCTTTAAAAATTTCATCCATTTCTGAAGAAATATTTATAAAATCAGACTTTATTTTTTTAATATTTTTATCTGTTTTTGGTATATTTGTATCAGCAGAGGTATTAATAACATTATAATTAATAGGATTATATTTTATAACTTTATGATCAAAAAAATAATATTTAATAAATACTATTAAGTAACTAGAAATTATAAAAAAAGATAATAAGGAAATAAAAAAGACTTGGAGTCTAGGACTTTGTGCCATTAAATTCTAATTTACTGCTTCAACAGATACTATTTCTGGTATGTAATATTTTAGCATATTTTCAACACCTGACTTTAGTGTTAAGGATGAGCTTGGACACCCTGCACAGGAACCTCTCATTTCTAAATAAACAATACCTTCTGTAAATTTGATAAATCTAATATCTCCACCATCTTGCGCAACTGCAGGTTTAATTTTTTCTTCTAATAAATTTTCAATTTGTTCAATTATCTTAGTATCTTTTTTATTATAATTTGATTTTATTTTTTTTTCTTTCTTTATGGAATTAATCACTGGTAGACCAGAAGTGAAAAAATCCATTATTTTAGAGAGTATATCTGGTTTAATAGCTTCCCATTCATAAGAATCTGCTTTTGTAACAGTTATAAAATCTGTACCTAAAAAAATACTTTTAACAGAATCATTTTCAAACAACTTTGTTGCTAATAAAGAGTTTTGTGCTTCTTCTTTATTTTTAAATTCCATTGTTCCTTCTTTTAAAACTTTGCTTTCTGGCATAAATTTTAACGTAGATGGATTTGGTGTTTGTTCGGTTTGTATAAACATACTAACAAAATAGAGAATTAAAATAAATTGTCAATTTCTTCTTCGGACAAATTAGCAGGAATAATTGTTAGAGGGACTTTTAACTCAGTTTTATATTTGCCAGTAAAGCCTGAAATAAGTGGACCAGGACCTACTGGACTAGAAGAAGAAGCAAGAATTAAATTCGAAACAAATTTATTTGAATTTAAAAATTCAAGTATACAACTAATCCTATCTCCCTTCATTATATATTTTTTTGGTTTATTATTACTTAAAGACATAACAAAGTTTTCATATTCTTTAATTTTCTCTTCAGCTTCTTCTCGAGATTCTTTCTCAGCAATATTTTCAACAGCCTTCCAATGACTAAAATCTATTTTATCAAAAGTATAGAGTAAAACTACTTTGCCACTTACTCTGGCTGCCCTGAGGCTTGCATACCTTAAAGCATCAAACATTTCATCAGATTCGTCAAGTATAACTAAGAAGTTAAGTTCTTTTTTCATATTCTATTTCCTAAACAAATAACCCGCACCTATACCAAGAAGAATAGCTATTATAGCAGAAATTAGACCATATAAAAATGAAAACTTATAAGCAAACTCAAATATGAATGAGTTAAAACCAGGTTTTTTAACAACTAAATTTATAGGTTTTTTTGAAATTTTTTTGTTATTTTCATAGGACTCCATTACTAATGTATATTTTCCAGGAGGAGAATTAATAGGAAGATTAATAGGCACTTTAAAAAACGTTTTATTTTCTTTTTCAATAGATTTGAAAGCATTATTTTTTATAGAAAATAATCCTATTTTTATCTGTTTTTTAATTAAGTCCCTTTTAAGATTATCATCATCCTTTCCAAATAGTTTGATATTATCAACTAATTCTTTTTTAATTTGAAAATCTATTTCATTTTTTTTCTTATTAGTATAAAAATGGAAAACTGAAGGATAGGAAAATTCACCTGTTTTTTTCCAAGTCCACATACTCAAAAATTTAGTTTTTTCTTGTAAGATTACCTTTTGTTTTGGTCCAATTAATTTTAAAATTATTAATCCCTTATTACTATTATTAACAAATACTACTAGAGATGGTTCTTTTTCATTATTATTGATTGAAACTTTTTTGTTGGGTACGTCAAAACTGAAGTTCTTTGCATCCAATTTTAGAGAAAAAGTAAGGAGAATTATGAAGATACTTAATATTTTCATTGTAAACGATCCTGTAAAATTATTCTTGAGCTGAATAACGGTTCTGTGACAAGATCAAAAGACATTTTGAAGCATACTAAAATTACTACAGATGCGAGTAAAATTCTTAAGTGTTCTCCTTTGAACTTTGAAGTATAACGTGAACCAAACTGTGCTCCAATAACTCCTCCGATAAGTAAAAAGACTGCTAAGATTAGGTCCACAGATTGATTATAAGTTGCCTGAAGAATAGTTACATTAGTAGTAACAAAAACAATCTGAAATAATGATGTTCCAATTGCAGTAACTGTAGACATTCCTAATATATAAATCATTGCTGGCACCATAATGAACCCACCTCCGACTCCCATGAGTGCCGACAAAATTCCTACAAAACATCCAATAAAAACAGGAACTAGAATAGAAATATACTTTCTTGATCTTCTAAACTTATATTTAAGTGGCAGTGCATCTAAGAAATTTCTTTTTGATTTTCGAATCTTAAAAGAAGAATTTTTTTTTTTGAAGATAGCTAACGTACTTTCAACGAACATTAAACTCCCAATGACTGCCAAAAAAACAATATACAATAAACTAATTGTTAGATCTAGATTTCCTGCATCACGCATAAATTTAAAAAAAACTACACCTAGCGTAGAACCAAATATTCCACCTATCAACAGGAAATACCCAATTTCAAAGTCTATATTTTTTTTCCTATTATGTGCAATTGCACCAGACACTGATGAACCTAAAATTTGATTTGCTTCAGTTGCCACGGCTGTTCCTGGGGGAATGCCTAAAAAAATTAAAATTGGTGTCATTAGAAAACCACCACCTACTCCAAATAGCCCAGATAAAAAACCTACGAAAAAACCACAAAAAAGAATTACCATTAAATTGATATCAACTTCTGCTATTGGAAGAAAATAATACATCAAAAAAACCCAATAATATCTTTAATTGATTTCATATTACTTTCTGCTAATTTCTGTGCCTCTTTTTTACCATCTGATAAAACTGATTCTAAAAAATTTCTATCATCTTTTAATTGTTTAATTTTTATAGAAATTTTTGAAATTTCTTCTATTAAAATTTCACAGAGATCATTTTTAAAAACTGAGAAATTTTTATTTTCATAATCTTTTATTATATTTTCCTTAGATAATCCTGAGATGGAAGAAAATATATTGATTAAATTTGAGACTTCTGATCTAGTCTCTAATTCGTCAAGGTTGTTTGGGAAAGGTAAGGAATCAGTTTTTGCTTTTTGAATTTTCTTCAAAATAGTATCAGACGAGTCAGTTAAATTTATTCTTGAAAAGTCTGAAGGATCAGACTTACTCATCTTATTCTCTCCATTTCTTAAGCTCATTACTCGAGTTGCATTGCCGGTAATTATTGGATCAGAACTCTGGATTATTTGATTTAACAATAGTAGCTAATGATAGAAGAAATTTTTTACTTGATGTCATAGCCGCAGTTATTTCGTCAGATATGAATGTTCTTGAGGCAAGAATTTTCACTCTAGAGAATAATACAGTAGTTGATACATTTAAGTTATCTGTAAAAGAAAACCTAAAGCTTAATATAAATGATCTTGAAAAGAAAAAAAAGATTTTGGGAGAGAAATTAAAAACACTCAACACTAAAAATTTCAAAAAAAATTTAGCCGACAAACAGAGACAAAATAATTTAAAAATTTTTGATAGAAAAACAACTATTACAATTGATAATAATTCATCCAAAACATACACTATTATAAAAGTTTCTACTAATGATAGAGATTTTTTACTATACGATATACTGATGGTTTTATTGGAAAAAAGAAATTGTTGTGTCAACAGCTAAAATATCAACTTTTGTGGATTATATTGAAGATACATTTTATGTTAGAAATATTTTTGGTTTTAAAATTATTAAGTCAGAAGAAATTAAAATAATTAAAAGATCAATTAGAAAACAAATTTTAAGTGGGAACTAAATTGTTTTTAAAAATTATATCAACTATTGGTTCTCTAACTTTTCTAAGTAGAATTCTTGGCTATTTCAGAGATCTTTTAATTGCAAGATTGCTAGGGGCTAGTTTTATATCTGATGCCTTTTTTGTTTCCTTTAAACTTCCCAATCTTTTCAGGAGACTTTTTGCTGAAGGAGCAATGAATTCAGCTTTTATTCCAGTTATTTCCGGAATAAAAGTAAAATATGGTATTAGTAAATCTAATCAATTTTTATCACAAGTATTATCAATTATCTTTTCAATCTTATTACCCTTTTTGATAATCTTTGAAATCTTTATGCCTTTTATAATTTCTATGGTTGCACCAGGCTTCGAAGAAAACTTTCAAAAATTTCAGTTAACTGTTGAATTATCAAGAATAACCTTTCCATTTCTATTATTTATTTGTTTGTCTTCCTTAATTGGTGGGTATCTGAATACAATGAGTAAATTTGCTGCAATGGCATTTATTCCAGTAATTTTAAATCTTTCAATGTTAACTGCGTTATTAAGTAGCGATTTTTTTAGTTCTAATCAAGAAACTATTTCTATGCATTTAGCTTTTTCAATTTCGTTTGCAGGTTTAGTTCAATTAATATGGTTGATTTATAATCTTAAAAAAAACAATGTTAAACTAAAATTAAATGATTTTACGTTTTTCAATTTTTCAAATTTAAGTGAAGATGCAAAAAAACTACTTTATTTGTTTATTCCTGCTGCATTAGGAAACGGAGTATATCAACTTAATCTTTTGATTGATATGATTTTAGCATCAACCCTACCTGATGGTTCAATTTCATACCTATATTTTGCAGATAGAGTAAATCAATTACCGCTGGGAGTAATTGGCATTGCACTTAGTACCGCATTACTGCCTATTTTATCCAAACAAATAAAAGAAAAAGCTTTTGATGAGGCGAGTAAAAGTAGTAACTATTGTCTCCAAATAGGAATAATTTTTTCAATACCCGCTTCAATAGGATTAATCTTTTTATCAGATTTAATAACTAATGTTTTATTCGTAAGGGGGGAATTTACAATAAATAATGCAAAGCTAACTAGTGATGCACTTAAGGCCTTTTGCATAGGTTTGCCTGCTTTTATATTTGTAAAAATTCTTGCTGTATCATTCTTTAGTAGGGAAGATACTAAAACACCTGTTTATGTAGCAATAATCGCTATGATAATTAACCTTACTCTAAATCTAATACTTATAAAAAGTTATTTGCATGTTGGTTTAGCTATTGCCACTTCAATCTCTTCATGGTTTAATTTTTTGATTTTGTTATTTTTATCAAATAAAAAAAAATTTATCACTTTGCATGTAGAAACATTTAAAGTTTTATTAAAAAGTATTTTAGCATCTGGAATTATGGGATTTATAATTTATTATATTTTGAGTAATTATTTTTTAGAAGCACAAATTAACAACCATTTTAATGAACAAATCCTTTTGGTTTTAGGTCTTATTATTTTTGGTTCCTTTATATATCTAATTTTATTATATTTTCTTAAAGCTTTTTATTTATTTAATTTTAGATTAGGAGAGAAAAATCAAACCAAATGAACTAATTTTTTCAGGTGTTCAGCCAACAGGTAATCTTCATTTAGGTAATTATCTTGGAGCAATTAAAAACTGGATAAAGTTACAAGAGAAGTCTGATTGTATTTTTTGTATAGTTGATCTTCATGCTCTTACCGTTCCTGAAAACTGCAAACAAATAAAAGAGAATTCCTTAGATATTGCTGCAGCTTATATTGCTTCTGGTATAAATCCTAAAAAAAGTATAATTTTTAATCAATCATCTGTGTCCGGTCATAGTGAATTAGCATGGCTTTTGAGTTGTCACACGCCAATAGGCTGGTTAAACAGAATGACTCAATTTAAAGATAAGGCTGGAAAAAATAAGGAAAAAGCACCTCTTGGCCTTTATTCATATCCAATCCTTATGGCAGCTGATATTTTACTCTATAAATCAACAAATGTTCCTGTTGGAGATGATCAAAAACAACACCTTGAATTATGCAGAAATATTGCACAAAGTTTTAATAGACACTATAAAGTAAATTTTTTTCCTATTCCTGATCCAATAATTACCGGCAATGCAACTCGAGTAATGAGCTTAAGAAATGGAGAGAATAAGATGAGTAAGTCTGATCCTTC
>NZFI01000061.1:0-10465 GCA_002690595.1 Rickettsiales bacterium | reverse complement strand
TAAAAAAAGAAAAGCTATTAATATGAATTTCAACATCTTTATATATCAATCATACCATTTAATATAATGAAATATAGATCTTATGCTTAAAATTGATAAAACAATAAAAGAATCATTTAAAAATATCGAAGTTATATCAAATATTATTTCTCAAAATTTTTATGGTCAAAGAGAAATAGTCCATCAAGTCCTTGCCTCTGTTCTATCCAGAGGGAATACACTTCTTGAAGGTGTTCCTGGTCTGGGAAAAACCCTTCTTTTTGAGATACTATCGCAAAGTTTAAATTTAACTTCAAAGAGGATTCAGTGTACTCCTGATCTAATGCCTTCAGATATTCTTGGTGCAGAAATTTTTTCATCAAAAAACTCTAATGACTTTATATTTATTAAAGGACCAATTTTTTGTAATTTATTAATGATTGATGAAATAAATAGAGCTAGTCCCAGAACTCAATCTGCTCTATTACAAGCAATGCAAGAGGGCTTTATTTCAATCGGAAATAAAAATTATCAACTACCAAAACCATTCATTGTTTTAGCTACACAAAACCCTATCGAGCAAGAAGGAATATATAACTTACCTGAAGCACAGCTTGATAGATTTCTGATGCATATAAATATTTCATATCCTGATGAAGAAACTGAAAGAAAAATTATTATGAATATAAAGGCTAAAAATAATACTAATAATACTTTTAATGCAAAGGATTTACTTAGTATCATAGAAATTATTGATACACTTCCAATTGGTAAATCAGTTTTAAACTATGCATTAAATTTAATAAGGAATTTACGACCTGAAACTACAAAATTTGATTTTGTGAAAAAATATATAAAATGGGGACCAGGACCAAGGGGGGGACAAGCCCTTATAAAGATTGCTAAATCTAGAGCTTTTCTTAATGGAAATTTTTCTCCATCAATTTCTGATATTATTAATCTTGCCAAACCTGTATTAAGGCACAGAATTAGTTTAAATTTCGAAGCTAAAACAGAACAATTCAAAACTGATTATTTGATTCAAAAAGTTTGTGATGATCTGAATTAAATTAAAATGAAGAATCTAATACAAAAAGCAAAAAATATTTCAACTAAACTCCCTTTAATTAGAATCAAGTCAATAAAATCAAATTCAAATAATTTTGGTGATACAAAAAATTATAAAATAGGTATTGGAGAAGAATTTTGGGATTATAGAGATTATGTAGTAGGAGATTCTTTAAAAAAAATTGATTGGAAAAAATCCTCAAAGTTTTCAAAACTATTTATTAAGAACAATGAAAATCAAAATTCAAAGAATATTTGGTTTTGGATTAATAATAGTGTTTCAATGAATTATAGATTTTCAAGAAAAACAGAAAAAAAAATTGAACGAGCTCAAATTATTGGTTTAATTCTAATTGATATATTTCTTAGATCTGGAGAAAAAGTAGGTATTATTGGATCAGATCTGGGTCTTCAGAATGGAAAAAATAAATTAATTTCCTTAGCTTCAAATTTTGTTAAATCATCTTTTAATCTGGTTGATTCAAGAATTAAAAGGGGGGATATTGTTTTTATTATTTCAGATTTTATAGAAAACCCAAAAAATTTAAGGGAAAAACTTCTTGATCTATCTGAAAATTTTTATTCAGCTATATTAATACAAGTGTTAGACCCTTCAGAACTTAACTTTCCATTTAAGGGAAGAAATCAATTTTTTGATCCTGTTTCAGGCCTTCACAAACTATTCAATCGTTCTGAAAATATGAAAAATATTTTTAGAAAGAAAATTTTATTACATCAAAAGAAAATTAAATACATGTGCGATAAATTTGGATGGAAAGTTTTTACAAATCAAACAAATGAAACATATGAATCATTAATTTTAAAAATATATAATTACTTATAATTCACCAGGAATATAATGGTTTTTTTTAATAATCTTTCTTTTTCATATCCATATTTATTAATACTAATTTTTTTCTTACCATTATTATGGAAGTTATTGAAAATATCTCCTTTAAGTACTTTGTTAAAAAAATTTCCTGCAATTGTTTTTCTTGCAACAAATAAATCTATTGATCAAACACCAGAAAAAGAATTTTATCCCATTGTAATATTAAGAATTTTAATTTTTATTTTTCTAATATTTGCTCTAAGTGATCCTTTTTTAAATAAAGATAATTTAACTAAAAGTAACTACTTAATAATAGTCGATAATAATTGGCTGTCAGCGAGTAATTGGAATATTAGAAAAAATAAAATAATTAAGTTGATAGATTCAAATAATATTAATGAGACAAATTTTAAAATCCTTACGACAACTGAATATTCAAAAAATAATTTATTAGGAATAAATGAAACTAACTCAAAAAACCTAATTGATTTTGTTAATTCATTACAACCATTTCCTTGGGAATCAAATTATGAGTTAGTAAAAGAAAAAATAAAAAGTTCTAAAAACAATTATGACAATATTTTTTGGTTTACCGAAAAAACTATGAATAACGAAAAACTATTATTATTTCAACATATTAAAAATTCTAATTTAAAATTAATTGTAAGTGATGAATCAAAATATCCACCAATAGTAAAATTATCTCAATCTAATGAAGATCTTTACAAGCTTATGATTTCTAGTTTTATAGATAATTTTTCAAAAGGAATAATTGATTGTTATGATTTAGATGGAAGGCTACTTTATAGGATTAATTATGAAGAAAAATCTAAGAAAGAAAAAAAAATGTTTGTTACTGAAACAAAGTTTTTTTTACCAATAAGTATAAAAAATAAAATTGATTATTTTAAAGTCAATTCAAGTAATGCCCCCTCAGCTAAAATCTTCCTAAGTGAAACTCATAAAAAAAAAACTATTGGAATATTCCTCCCAAAAACTAATAATCAAATCTCAGACTTCGAAAGAGGTAATTATTTTATTAAAAAGGCACTCGAAAGGAGATATGATTTAATTGAAGCTGATATAGAAGAACTTATAAATAAAGATCTTAAACTGATTTTTGTTGATGATCTATTTATAATTGAACCTAAGTTAGAAACAAAAATTTTAAATTGGATAGAGAATGGAGGTACTTTAGTCAGATCTGGTGGTCCTATACTTCTAAAAAGTCTTCAAAATAAAAAATATGATACTTTTAGTTATGAATTATCTTTATCAGAGATTGCAACAACTTTAGAAAGTGAACTAAGTTTAAAAAAATCTCTTAAAGTTAAAAATATTAGCTTAGAGAGTCCACTTTATGGTTTAAAACCGCCTAATGAAACAATTATTTGGAAATACATTCAAAAAAAAAATGATATCTCACCTGATAATATTGAATCTTGGTTAAAATTAGAAAATGGAGCCGATCTAATTACAGCAAGTCTAATATCAAAAGGTAAAGTAGTTTTTTTTCACGTACCACTCAATGGCAATTGGTCAAATTTATCATTATCATATTTCTTTATTGAAGTTTTAGACAGAATTATAAATCTTAGTAAAGGAGTAAAGTTAAAAGAGAATAGATTCCTAAAACCTCTTTTAATTTTAGATGGTTTTGGAGAACTTCAACAACCTTCACCACAAGTATTAAATTTTAAAAATATTAATATCAATAAAAAACTAAAATTAGATTATTCTCAACCTCCAGGTTTATATAAAGACTCCGAAGGAGTTTATGCGCTAAATCTAGGAAAACATTTACCAAATAATATAAATTTATATAACTTTGATGATAATCTTTTAGACAAAGAATTTACTTCTAATTATGCTTTAAGCCTAAGGTCTCCTTTATTAATTATTTCACTTATACTATTCTTGTTAGACACATTAATTACNATGTATAAAAGACAACTCTTTAGGTTTAATAANAAATATTTTAGTATCACGATTTTATTGTTATTTTTTAATTTTTCTCCATGTAAAAGTAACCAAATATTTAATAAAATTGAACTAACAAAGATTGGTTATATACTGACAGGTGAAGAAGAAACTGATGCAATTAGTAAAAATGGTTTAGAAGTTATTTCAAAATATATAACATCTAAAACAGCATCTATAATTGGTAAACCAGAATCAATTAATCTGAAAAAAGATGAATTATCATTTTTTCCTCTTATCTATTGGCCAATAGGTCCAAATTTAAAAAATATTAGTAAAATCTCAATTCAAAAAGTAAAAAATTTTATACTGGATGGTGGATTGCTTATGATTGATTGTAAATTAGATTCATATAACCTAGTCTTAAATGCTTGTACTGATAACTTTCAAACAATAATTGGAGGAAATAAACTTTCAGATTTTAGTTTATTAGATAGTAATCATGCCATTGCCAAAAGCTTTTATCTATTGAATAATTTTCCAGGAAGAAAAAATGGAAAAACTTATGTAGCTTATAATATATCTAAAAATAATGATAATGCAATTTCAGTAATTATTAGCAATAATGACTGGTCAGGAGCTTGGGCAAAAAAAAATAACAATAATTTTTCATTTCCATTATTGGATAGCTTGGATAGACAAAGAATTATTTCAATGAGATTTGGGGTTAACCTTTTAATCTATGCTTTAACTGGAAATTACAAAACCGATCAAGTACATATCCCAGAAATACTTAAAAGGATGGAGAAGTAGATGATACAAAGCTATTTTTCTAATCTAGTTTTTGAACCTGTCATTCCTTTATTTCTAGTTTTTTTAGGATTTATTTTTTTTTTCTCAAGTATATTTTTTGCATTATTAAATAAATCAACAGGTATTATTTACAGAGTTATAATATATCTACTTCTAAATATTTTAATTCTTCAACCAAGTTATAAAATTGAAGAACGAAAAATTGAAAATGAAATTATAACTTTTGTTATTGATAAAACTTTGAGTCAAAAAGTTACAAACAGAGTTAAAAAAACTGAGCTTGTTTATAAAAGTTTATTACAAAAACTTAGAAGATATAAAGGAATAGATATACTTGAAATTAAAGTAGATAATGATTTTATTTACAAAAGATATGGAAATCTTGATGAAATTATTAACGGAAAAGTTGTACAAAAGAAAACTACAAATAAAAGAAAATATAGTTCAAACCTGATTCAAAATCTAGAAAAAAATCTAAATCAATACCCTTCAAAAAAACTTTCATCAATTTTTATTTTATCTGATGGTCAAATTCATGATTTGCAGAAAAAAAATAAATTCGATAAGATTGATGTTCCAGTATATTTTCTATTAATTGGAGAAAAAAAAATAAATGATAGAAAGCTTTCGATAATTTCACATCCTGAATTCGGTTTTTTGAATGACGAAATATCGATTAAAGTTCGAGGAAATGATTTTTTAGATAAAAACTCTTCCATGGATTTATATGTACAAAATGGTGATAGAAAAACTAAATCTTACAAAATAAAAAATAATGAAATAAAAAAAATTAAACTAAAGCTTTCTAAAACTGGAGAAAACTTTATTGGTTTAAAAATTAAACCACGCAAAGAAGAATTATCAAATTCTAATAATTCAAAGTCAATAAAGGTTTTTGGTATTAGAAAAAAACTACGAGTGCTATTAATATCAGGAGAGCCTTATATGGGAACAAGAGTTTGGAGAAACTTCTTGAAATCTGATCCTTCCGTAGAACTTATTCATATGACAGTACTAAGGCCTCCAGAAAAGAATGATAATACACCGGTTAATGAGCTATCACTTATACCTTTTCCTATAAAAGAACTTTTTGAAGAAAAATTAGATAAATTTCAGCTAATTATTTTTGATAACTTCAAGGGTAAAAATGTCCTCACACCTGTTTACATTCAAAACCTTTTATCTTTCTTAGATGAAGGAGGAGGTATATTAGAAATAACTGGTCCATCATATAATTCTAGATCTAGCTTATTCAGAACTGAAATTGGAAGAATTTTACCTGGAACACCCTCTGGAAAAATTTTAAAAGGAGAGTATAAACCTGTCCTCTCCGAACTTGGAAAAATCCATCCAATAACAAAATCCTTATTTAAATCTTATCAAAATTATGGTTCTTGGTACGAAATGAATAAAATTTCTCAGGTTGATGAAGATGCATTAATTCTCATGGAAGGCTTTGATAAAAATCCATTGTTGGTAGTTAAAAAAATTAAAAAGGGTAGAATTGCACAAATCTATAGTCACCATATTTGGTTATGGACAAAAAAAAATAATCTTAATGGTGGACCACATAACAAACTCATTAAAAATTTAGCACATTGGTTAATGAAAGAACCGAGTCTTGAGGAAAATAAAATTAATGTTTCTATTGATGAAAAAAAAATAATAGCAAAAAAAAGTTTTTTGCTCGCACCAAATAAAAATGACTTAAATTTAAATATAATTGATCCTAATGGAAAAAAACATAAATTATTCTTAAAAAAAATTAATAAACTTACCTACCAAGCTCAATTCAGTTTTGAAGTTCCTGGTTTTTACCTTGTAACAGATGGAAATATTGATTCAGGGATACATGCTCTGGGAAAAGAGAACAATGAACTTCAAAATTTAAACCTTACTGATAAAATTATTGAAGGTAATAATTTATCAAATTATTTCTCAAAAGTTATGTGGCTTGAAGATAACAAAATTCCAGATTTCAGAGAAATAGAAGCATTAGATTCAAATGCAAAAAAAGATAATGTTTTATATTTTTTAAGGAATAATAATTTCATAATTGAAAGTTTAAAAAATAAAAAATTATTTAATTCATTTTTAATTATTTTAATTGTTATGATTTTATTACTTGGATGTTGGAAAAAAGAAAGTTCATAAAAAAAGCCTAGACAATTTGCCTAGGCTATTTTTACTTTGGGGAAGAAGGAAAGAATACTAACTTTTCTTAGGGCTCGTAAAGTCAGGATGAGATATTGAACCAAGTTCACTCATATCAAGACCATACTGCTCATCTTCTTTAGAAGCTCTAATTCCAATTACCATTTTAATAACGTACCAAACAATAAATGAAGCAACAAATGCAAAGAGTCCATAAGAAATTACGCCAATAAATTGAGTTGCATAAGATGCACCATCATTTGTCCAAGGAACTATCATTGTTCCCCAAATTCCGGCAAACAAGTGTGCAGGAATAGCCCCGACTACATCATCAATTTTTAGCATATCTAATAATTTCATACCATACATACATATGATTCCACCAATAGCACCAATAATTATTGATTGTCCCATAGTTGGAGTATCTGGTCCTGCAGTAATTGCAACTAAACCTGCAATCGCACCATTCAATGTAGCTGCGACATTTGTATGACTATTTGATAATCTACTTACAATCATACAAGCTACAACACCTCCTGCTGCTGCTAAACTGGTATTGACGAATATATTAGCAACTGCTGTTGCGTCAGCTCCAGATCCAAGAGCAAGCTGTGAACCACCATTAAAACCAAACCAACCAAGCCAAAGAATAAATACTCCTAAGGTAGTTAGAGGAACTGAACATCCAGGTAATGTATTTACAGTACCATCAGTATTGAATTTACCTTCTCTAGAACCTAAAAGAATAGCTCCAGCTAGTGCAGCCCATCCGCCAACAGAATGAACTAAAGTTGAACCTGCAAAATCAGAAAAACCTCTTACAGATAGCCAACCGGCTCCCCATTGCCATGAACCTGCAATAGGATAAATAATAGCAGTTAAAATAGCGACAAAAAGAAAGAAAGGCCAAATTAAAATTCTTTCAGCAAGTGCCCCTGATACAATTGATGCAGTGGTTGCTACAAAAACCATTTGGAAAAACCAATCAGACGATGCTGCATATCCTGTTTCTAAATCAACTGAAGTATCATTAGGGAATATACTAAATGAACCAATCCAACCTCCATCAACACCGGAATACATTAAATTATATCCTAGTAGATAATACATAATTCCAGCTATTGAGAATAAACCTATATTTTTCAAACAAATTACTGCAGTATTTTTACTTCTTACCTGACCTGCTTCTAGCATACAGAAACCTGCAGCCATAAACATGACAAGAAAACCACAGACTAAAAATAAAAAAGTATTTAATATATATGCAACTTCAGCAGAAACAGCTGGAGGTGCAACTTCTTCCTGTGCACCCAAAGAAAATGACATGGTAATTATTGCAAAAAACAAAAGATAACCAATTTTTTTTGGTGCAAGAAAGTTTTTATAAGATAAAATAGTCATATAAACTCCTTGTTAATTAATTAATAAGGTTATCATGCAGGAAGCATGCCAATTATTAATTTTAATATTAAACTATTGATTACACTATATAAAAAAAATATCTATAACGTAATAATGCACATTTTATAATCACTTATCTTTATAATTATAATAAATGCCTATAATTTAATCATACAATGCAAGAAAGATACTTAGGAGATACACATGATTTTAGTAAATTTATTTTCTTAAAATTTCTTAGTAATCAATTTAGGAAGAAAATTGGGTTAAACTGGTATCTAGTAGATACAAATAATCTAGGTGATAAAGAAAAAAAACTTAATGACGGTGAAAATAGAAATTATCTTTTCAAAAAAAAAATTTGTAATCTTGATAAGAAACTAATTGATGAGATATTAGAATTTAATCCTAAAAAAAATAGAAATTTAGTAAATTTTACAAAAAAAACTCACTTAAAAAAGTTTGTTAACTTTTATAATAAAACTCTTAATAGAGAAAATAGACAAGAGTGGTTTGAAGAATCTTTATTATTTTTTAAAACTTCAGAAATAATTTTTTTAGATCCAGATAATGGTTTAAAACCCAAAAGCGTAAGAGAAAATTCAAAAATGTCAATTAAGTATGTCTTAAATAATGAATTAAAACAGATTAATGAAAGTGGTAAGTCAGTAATCTTTTGTCAGTTTCAGTCATTTTCATCTTCACATAAGAAAATGCTTAAAGATAAAATTCAAACATTAAAAAATGATACTGGTCTTAATGTTAATTGCCCCATTATCAGAAATAGAACTGCCCCTAATACATTTTTTATATCTATTGCAATTGAAAAACATAAAATTAGATTATGTAAAGCAATAAAAAAATATAGTAAAAAAAATAAAATAATAGAATTAGTTAATTTTTGAATCTCTGTTGAATAAAATATACCAAGTAATAATTGCAGGAATTCCAATTAAAACCTCTCTAATTCTTCTACCAATTGCTGCAGCAAATGCTACTGGGCTTGACAAACCAACAAAATTTCCAACAACTATAAATGCAAATTCTTGAACTCCCAAACCAGCAGGTATAAAAAATGCAACTGCCCGCATAACACCAGCAAATGACTCAATAATAATCACATCAAAAATGTCAACTTTAACGCCTATAATTAAAAAAAATACATAAATTTCAAAAGCTCCTCCAATCCATCCTAATAAACGAATCAATAAAGCTAAAATAACCGTTTTTATTCTGAAACTTAATTTATATAATTCAAAATCAAATTTGATTAAAGTATGTGTCAGTTTTTTATTAATTTTAAATTCTGAAAAATATTTAAAATTTTTTAGAATTTTTTTTAAGAATCTTCTTCTAATTATTATACAAAAAAATATAGAACCCATTACTAAAGTTATAATTGAAGAGGTAAGATAAATACTATTACCCTTAAATAGATAAAAACTTTCATGTGTAAAAAAGATTATTGTTAGACTAATTATTGAAATTATAACAAGCGAGAATGAAGCCAAAGCAAGATCACCCATTACAGTAGAAGAAGCTTCAGAAATTTTCATACCTTTTTTAATACTCAAATAAACTCTTACAAATTCTCCAGTTACCATGCCCGTAGGCATTACTTTACCAGCCGTCTGCGAAATCCACGTGATGATAACACACCATAATGTCCCCAAATAATTTTTCTTCATTAAAATCTTCCAACTGATAGAGTCAAAGTAAAGAGTTGGAATATGTGCAGGAATTAATAAAAATAATTTATATTTATGGGAGAGAATATAATCAAAAGATTCTGGACCAGCAAAACTTTTGTAAAGCCAATATATTGCAAGCAACCCCAGTAAAATTAGTAAAAACTTTTTTATACTATTTCTTTTCATCTATTTTTTTATTCAATATAGTTAATTTAGAGCAGATAATTTCCGGTTTTGTGGAATCGACACGTGGGTGCCAAGAAAAAAATCTAAACCTTCTGTAAAACAAAGTTCCTAAATGAGGTGGTTTGCTATAGTCATATTGATTAATTGGTCTATAACATTCCTGTTTAGTATTAATATAATTTAAATTTTTATTTTCAGAACTATAAAGATCTAGTGCCTCTTGCTTGAACTTAATTTCATCTCTTGATAATTCTATAATTTCTTCATTTCCATACAGATTAATAAATTCATTTGAAACAATTTTATTCTTATAATTATTATATTCTGCAAATTCATATACTTTTATATTTTTAAAGAAATTAAATTTTGAAGCAATAAAGTTAGCTATATCATGATCTTGATGGCCACCTTCATAGGCAGG
>NZFI01000060.1:0-8444 GCA_002690595.1 Rickettsiales bacterium | reverse complement strand
TGAAAGTATTATGAATAAAGTTTTAAAGAAAAAAATTTTTATTAAAAAGTATTCAAGTATTTTTGAAGGAGATAAAAATTGGAAAAAAATTAATATTTCAAAATCAGATACTTTTAAATGGTCAATGTCATCGACTTATATAAAAAAACCTCCTTTTATAGTTCAAGATAAGAAAAAGAAGGAAATTGTAAATGAAGCAAGACCTTTATTAATTTTAGGTGATTCTGTTACAACCGATCATATTTCTCCAGCAGGTGTGATAAAGAAAAACGGTGCAAGTGGAAGATATTTATCTGAAAGACAAGTTTCTGAATTAGATTTTAACTCGTATGGTGCAAGAAGAGGAAATCATGAAGTAATGGTTAGAGGTACTTTTTCAAATATTAGAATAAAAAATAAGATAGTTAATAAAGAAGGAGGATATTCTCGCCATTTTCCGAGTAAAGATGAGGGTGAAATTTTTGACATTGCAAAAAAATATGAAAGTGAATCTATACCAATGATTGTAATAGCAGGGAAGGAATATGGAACTGGTTCATCGAGAGATTGGGCAGCAAAAGGAACAAAGTTATTGGGAGTAAAGGTTGTATTGGCTGAAAGTTTTGAGAGAATACATAGATCTAATCTTGTAGGAATGGGTGTTTTACCATTACAAATTATTGGAGCAAGATTAGAAAGTCTAAACCTTGATGGTTCTGAGACCTTTAGTATTGGAGATATAAAACAATTTGAAATGAAACCTAAAGCTAGTAGCCATGTTTTAATAAAATATCTAAGTGGCGATCAAAAATCAATTAAAGTTTGTTCAAGAATTGATACATTAAAAGAAATTGAATACTTTAAAAAGGATGGTATTTTGCCTTTCGTGATGGAAAAAATTAGAAGTGTAAATTAAAAATAAATTCTTTATATTATAATAGTTTCATTTGTTGAAATCTTAAATTGCATAAATATATAAAACATTGAACTTTTTTAGACAAATTGTTATGTATATGTTGTTTTTTTATATTTAATTATATGACCTATATTGTAAAAGATTCCTGTGTAAAATGTAAATACATGGACTGTGTTGAAGTTTGTCCTGTGGACTGTTTTTATGAAGGAGAAAATTTCTTGGTTATTCATCCCGATGAATGCATCGATTGCGGAGTTTGTGAACCAGAATGTCCTGCTGAGGCAATAAGTGATGATAATTGTGAAGATGCTCAAAAGTGGATCGATATAAACAGAGAATATTCAGAAAAATGGCCAAATATTACAAAGGCTGGTGAACCGCCGGCTGACAGTGATGATTGGAAAGATATAAAAAATAAATTCGAAAAACACTTTAGTCCAAACCCTGGAAAGGGCGATTAACTCATTTACAGTTCTGCTAAACTAATACAAAAGATTAACTAATGGAGAAAAATTTGAAAAAAAATAGTGATGATTTAAACCTTGAGGTTGGGGATTTAGTTGTTTATCCAACATATGGTGTAGGTGAAATTGAAGAGTTTGACACACATAATATCGATGGAAATGACCACAACTTTGTACTTATAAATTTTAAACAAGATAAAATGAAATTAAGAATTCCAATGGATAAAACTGCTGATTCTGGATTGCGTAAACTCAGTAATAAAAAAAGATTATCAAAAGCTCTGGAGGTTCTGGGAAAAATACCTAATTTAAAAAAAGATATGTGGATAAAAAGAGCCAAAGAATATGAAAAAAATATTAATAGTGGCGATCCTGTTCTCATAGCTGAAGTAGTTAGAGATCTTCATAAGAAAGATGATTTATTAGAACAACAATCATATTCAGAAAGACAAATCTATTTAACAGCTTTGAATAGGCTAAGCAATGAGTATGCTGCTGTTGAAAGTATAGATAAGAAATCATCAAAGAAGAAAATTGAAGAACTTTTGAACGCTTAAATTGATTCGTTTACAATTACTTTAACTTTATCACCAGCTTCAAGTTTTTTTGATTTTAAATCATTAATGATAGTAAATAACTCTTTAGAAAATTTGTCGGTTATATTTCTTTTTTTATAGAAACTTTCGATGCTTTCTTCTTGGTCTATAGTGAAAATCCTAATTTTACTTGTTTTATAATTTGAAATTTCATTATNTTTAAGCAATCTAAAACTATTAANGAGTTCAAAAAATTTTTTTTCAANTTTTGAANATTCTTTTTTTTCTGTAGTCAAAATAAATCNATATATAGTTTTTCTATTTTTNATNGCAAAAAGTCTAAATCTTTTTTTCTTTTTNACTATTACAGTTGTAATTGCTTCTAATTNATTAATATTANATTCTTTATAATCNATAAAATTCTTGTTTCGNGTCCATTTTTTTAGGTAATTTAATAGACTGCTTGAATCTTGATAACTATCAATATCAAATACGATCTTTTCATTACCATTAATGTGAGTTCCAACTAAATGAGTCGGAAAGTTTTTGAACCTAAAGTTTTCAGAAAAATCAAATTTGATTTTCAAACCAGTGTGTATAAATTTATTAGAGAGTAATATTCCTTCTTTTTCAGGTGGACCAAAATCAATCCCATCAATTTTTCTCAAAAAAACCTGTTTTCCAATTATTGGATTAGTTGGAGTATTATTTTTTGATGCAATTTTAACCTCATTAACTCTTTTTTTTGATAATGGATGTGTTGACATTAAATCTGATTCTGTACTTCTTTTTACATTACCTGATTTTCTATTTTCAAAATTAGAGTATTCTTCCATGATTCTCAAAAAATTCGCCATTTCTGTAGTTTTAAACCCTGCTCTTTTCATATATCTTATTGCTAATTTATCAGCCTGATATTCTTGTTCTCTTGAATAAGAAAGAAGATAAAGACCTGCAGACTGGTTTATTAAATTTTCAATGAGGATGTTATTTCCTAAGTTTCCTAAAATATTAGCTAAAATACCGGTACCAATGGTCTTGGTATATCTTTTTGCTGTATGTCTGGCAGTAACATGACCAATTTCATGGGATATAACTCCTGCTAGTTGAGCTTCATTTTGGCAAATTGCAAGTAGTCCTCTTGTTAAATATATATATCCACCTGGTAAAGCAAAAGCATTTACTAATTCTGTATCTAATATTGTAAATGTAAATTTTAAATTGGGGAGTTCAGAAGTGCTCACTAAAAAGTTTCCAAGAGATGAAACATAGTTTTGAATTTTTTTATTATTGTAAATCCCTCCAAATTGATTGATAATTTTTTTATTTTCTTGTCTACCAATTTCTAATTCTTCACTTTCAGAAATAAGAGAAAAGTCATTTTCTCCAGTGGCAGGGTTGATTTGACAGCTAGTAAGAGAAAAAAAAATTATTAGAATAATTGTTAAATGATATGTAATATATTTTATATTCAATTTTAATTAGTTAAAATGTTTAGTTACTATAAAGTTATATTTATACGAAGAAATTTTAAAATGAATTTTTTTTTTATAATTCTTATAACTTTATTAATGAATTTTAAACCTCTTAAAGCTGATAATAATTATTCAAGATTTTCTGTTGGAATGGGAATTTATAATTTTATGAAAAATGGTGAGGCTATTTGTAGAAGTGGAACATGTGATAATTCTAGTGGTGACTTAAATGCAAGTAGTAAAATTGAAACATTTAAATCTACTTCTTTCGGCTATAATATTGAATATTTTACTGAAAGAAATATTTTTAAGTATATTAAACCTTTTTTTGGATTTTTGGGAACCTCTCAAAATGCTTATTATGGATACTTTGGTCTTAGCGGAGATCTTTTTTTTGGAGATTGTAAATGTCTTGTTGTAACTCCTAGTCTTGCAACAGGTTGGTATATTGATGGTGATGAAATTAAACTAGGAAATCATGTTCAATTTAGAAGTGGAGGAGATATAATGTATAGATTTAGAAATAACGTCAGAGTTGGTCTAGGAGCTTATCATATTTCAAATGCCGGTTTAGGTGATAGCAATCCTGGATCAGAACAACTTATATTTAAGTATCAAATACCATTTAATTAAGGTAATTTATTTCTATGAAATTATTCTTTTTATTTTTAATTCTAGTTCAATTAAGTTTTAGTACATTAAGTGCAAAGGATAATAAACCTAGGTTATCTGTTGGAGCTGGTCTTTTCAATTTTATGAAAGATGGAACATCTCCTCATAATGATGAGTCTGGGGTTATGAATCTTGAGCTTTATAGTGGCAAAAAAATATTTAAATATATAAAGCCTTTTGCTGGATTTTTAGGAACAAATGAAGGTACATACTATGGCTATGGAGGTTTTGGATTTGATATGTATTATACTAAAAGAAAAAATTGGATTCTTACTCCAAATGTTGCATGTGGTTTTTATAAAGATGGAAGAGAAATTAAAGCAGGAAATCCAATGGAGTTTTATATAGGTGTTGATCTATTTTATAGATTTAAGAATAATGTAAGAATTGGAGGCGGTATTTTCCATATTTCTAATGCAGACAGTGGCTATAGAAACCCAGGATCAGAAACACTGATTCTTAAATATCAAATACCTTTAAATTAGGGTGATTTATTTAATGTGATCTCATAGTTAAATTGGATATAACAATTCCCTCCTAAGGATTAATTTCTGGTTCAAATCCAGATGAGATCACCAAATTATTTAAGAATAAAAATATATGAAAAATTTCTTTGATTCACAACTAATAGAACATATTGAAGTTGCAAAAAAAACTAAGGATGATGTTTATAAGACTTTTAAAAAAGTTGTTAATATCTGTGTAAATGCAATTAAAAATAACAGAAAAATTTTATTTTTTGGTAACGGTGGAAGTGCAGCCGATGCACAACATCTCGCAACTGAATTAACAGTCAGGTATTCAAAGAATAGATCAGCTATTTCAGCAATTGCTCTAACTACTGATTCTTCAGCAATTACTGCAATTGGTAATGATTTTGGATTTAAATATTTATTTGCAAGACAAATAGAAGCATTGGGTAATTCAGGGGATGTTGCGATTGGTATTAGCACTTCAGGAAAAAGTGAAAATATAATTTTAGGCTTGCGAGAAGCAAAAAATAGAAAGCTTAATACAATAGCTTTTACTGGTAAATTTACCAACAAACTCAAAGCTTGCTCTGATGAAATAATTTCAATTCCTGCAAAAAATACTGCTAGAATTCAAGAAATGCATATTACAATTGGGCAAATGTTGTGTAATGCAATAGAGACAGAGCTTAAGATATCAAGTTTTGTGGAGATTGAGAAATTCAAATAAAGAGACTCTCCACAATAATAATAATATCTATCTTAATTATAGGTTGTAGTTCAGAAAAAGATTATTTCCCATTATTTGAGGGAAAAGTAATGAAATACCATTTAGAATTTTCTGACAAAGGGAATAAAACTTCTTTTTCAAAACAGACTTATACGGTTTTAGATAAGAAAAATAACACATATTCAGTATTAGGTAATAGTGGTCAATTTATTAAGTATAGTAAAAATTCTGATGGTATTAAAAGAGAGAAAATAGATTACATAAAAAGCGAGTATATTTTAAATAATGATGGCAAAATAAAGAAATATAAAAATTTTGATTTGCCCAAAGATAAGATTGACAGAGAAGAGAATCACTATGTAATAAAATTTCCTATAAAAATAGGTACAAGTTGGGTAGTTAATGATTTAACAAGATTAAAAATGATAATAGGCTATGACAAAGTTTTTGAAACTTGGATACCCTTTGAATTAACAAATAAAATTGATGCAGTTGGAGAAAATGTAAGAATAAAAAATAAAATTTTTAAGAACTGCATAAAAGTTGTTGGTAAAGGAGTTACAAGCTATAATGTTGGTCCTCCATTAGGAAACATTAATATTGAAGTAATAAATACTGATTGGTTTGCTCCTGGAGTTGGCCTTGTGAAGACAATTAGATCTGAAACATCTGATTCTGAAATAATGGGTCAAATTAATACAGTAAGGACTTTTGAGCAATAAAAGTTTTTTGTTATTGATAATTTGTGTAAAATAATTAGATATTTTTTAGATTATGAGTAAAAATTTTCCAAAAAAACAAGGGCTTTATAACCCAAAAAATGAAAAAGATTCTTGTGGAATAGGCTTTGTTGCAAATATTTATGACATTCCCTCAAGAAAAATTATTGATCATGGTTTAAATATTTTATGTAATTTAACGCATCGTGGTGCGGTAAGTGCAGATCCTAAAGCTGGAGATGGAGTAGGAATTTTAACTCAAATTCCACATCAATTTTTTCAAAAAGAATTAGCAAACAAGAACGTTATACTTCCTAGACCTGAAGATTATGCTGTTGGAATGTTTTTTTTGCCTCAGAATCATGAAGAAAAGAACTATTGCTTAAAAGTAATAAAAAAATATTTTTCTAAATTCAATTTAGAATTACTTTTTATTAGAGATGTGCCTGTAGATAAATCAATTCTAGGTGAGTCAATTAAGGGGAATGAGCCCTCAATAATTCAATTTTTTTTAAAAGAACAGAACCCATCGAGAACTATTAATCAATTTGAATCAATCCTTTTTATAGTTCGACGATATATTGAATTAGAACTAAAATCATTTGATTTTTATCCTGTTTCTTTATCACCAAGAACTATAATCTATAAAGGTATGGTTATGTCAGATAATTTGAAAGATTTTTATCTTGACCTTCAGGATGAATGTTTTATTTCTTCTCTCGCCATAGTTCATCAAAGATTTTCTACAAATACATTTCCAAGTTGGGAACTGGCTCAACCATTCAGATTTTTGTGCCATAATGGTGAAATTAATACATTAAGGGGAAATTTAAATTGGATGAATGCCAGGGCTAGAATCTCAGAATCTAAATTTTTCTCTGATGACTTTAAAAATATAAATCCACTAATTTTTGAAGGAGTTTCTGATTCAGCAGCTTTTGATAATGCTCTAGAATATTTGATCATTGGAGGGTATGACATTGAAAAAGCTATGATGCTATTAATTCCAGAGGCCTGGGAAAAAAATAATTTTCATTCAAGAGAATTAACCACTTTTTATGATTATTATGCAAATTATATTGAGCCATGGGATGGTCCTGCAGCAATGTGTTTTACGGATGGTAGAAAAATTGGAGGTGTTTTAGATAGAAATGGTTTAAGACCATCAAGGTATTGTGAAACTGACGATGGTTTAATACTTCTCTCTTCAGAAATGGGGGTATTAGATTTGCCTTCAAGTAAAGTAATTAAGAGGTGGCGATTAGAACCAGGTAAAATATTTTTTATAGATTTAGATCAGAAGAGAGTTATTCAAAATGATGAGTTAAAAAAGAAGTATTCAAAAGAGTATAATTTTGAAAATCATTTACAACGCAATCAAATTTTTCTTCATGACTTTAAAAAACAATATCAAGAAAATGATATAATTGATGAAAAAGAATTAAAAAAAGATCAGTTCGCATTTGGATATACAAAAGAAGATATTAACTTCTTTATTGATCCAATAATTAAAACCGGAATTGAACCAACTGGATCAATGGGAACTGATACGCCAGTATCAATTTTATCTGATAAAAGAAAACTATTATTTTCATATTTTAAGCAATGTTTTGCCCAAGTAACTAATCCTCCAATAGATCCTATCAGAGAAGAGCTTGTTATGTCTTTAAAGAATACTTTAGGGCCAAGACCGAATTTGTTTTCTACGCCAGTTAAAAATAATAATTATAGACTTGAGATAGAACAGCCCATAATAACAAATTCTGAATTAGAGGTTATAAAAAATATAAGCAAATACTCAGACAAAAAATTGAGTTCAGGTACTGTAGATATTTTGTTTAAAAACTCACTTAATGGAAATGAGTTACAAAATGGAATTGAACATATTTGCCTTCAAGTAAAAGAATTAATATTAGAGGGCAAAAGTATAATAATTTTATCTGATAAAGAGTTTTCAAAAGTAAACGCTCCCATTCCGTCACTTCTTGCATCATCAGCAGTTCATCATTATCTGATCAAAGAAGGACTAAGGATGAAAGCTAGCTTAATTTTGGAAACTGGAGAAGCCAGAGAATTGCATCATTTTGCCGTATTATCTGGTTTTGGTATTGAAGCAATTAATCCTTATCTTGCATTTAATACTATTAAATCAATTGTAAAAACTAAAAATTATGAAGAAGCGAAAAATAATTTTATTAAAGCAGCGAATAAAGCTCAATTAAAAATTATGTCAAAAATGGGGATTTCTACAATAAGATCTTATTGTGGAGCACAAATATTTGATGCAGTTGGTATTTCAAAAAGTGTAATAGACAAATATTTTTATGGTACTGCATCATTAATAGGAGGCGTTAATTTAAAAGATATTCAAAAGGAAACAATCATGAGATTTAATGAGGCTTTTGAATATGATTTTTCAAATAATTTAAAGTTAAATGATGGAGGCGAGTATTCTTTTAGGATTAAAGGAGAACAACACAACT
>NZFI01000059.1:0-8811 GCA_002690595.1 Rickettsiales bacterium | reverse complement strand
ATGTCGTTAAATCAATTTGTGAAAAATATGGATTATGGTTAATTGAAGATGCCTGTGATGCTCTTGGAACAACTTTTAATAAAAAAAAAGTCGGAACTTTTGGTGATTTTGGAACATTAAGTTTTTATCCCGCTCATCATATTACAATGGGTGAAGGTGGAGCAGTATTTACTAATAATCTAAAATTAAAGAAAATTGCAGAGTCATTCAGAGACTGGGGAAGAGATTGTTTCTGCGAACCAGGTGTTGATAATACCTGTCAGAGGAGATTTTGCTGGAAGCTTGGTGAATTACCTAAAGGTTATGATCATAAATACATATATTCTCATAGCGGGTTTAATTTAAAAATAACAGAAATGCAGGCTGCATGTGGATTAGGACAAATTAAAAAAATCAATAGATTTACTAAAGCCAGAAAAAGTAACTTTAATTTTTATCTAAAAAAATTTAAGAAATTAGAAGAGTTTTTTATTCTTCCGAAAAAAACAACTTTCTCCGATCCATCATGGTTTGGCTTCCCAATAACTATAAGGGATAATAATACTGAAATAAGAAATAACTTGATGAAATGTCTTGAGGAAAAAAGAATTGGTGCAAGATTACTCTTTGCAGGAAATATTACTAAACAACCTTATTTTAAAAACCAAGAATATAGAATTATAGATACCTTGGAAAATACAGACAAAATTATGCACGATACTTTGTGGCTTGGTGTTTACCCTGGACTCAATCATGAAATGTTGAGTTATGTTTATGAAACTATTTCATTGTTTGTAAAAAAATTAAAAAAATGATCTTGTGAGTCGTTTATACATTGAATGGAATTATAATGGAAAAAAAAATTAAGAAACTAATTTCTGGATATGAAAATATATACATCTATGGTTTTGGAACAGCTGGAAAATGGCTTTCTGGTAACTTAGGGAAAAATATAGTTGGCTTTATAGATTCAGATATTAAAAAGGTTGGTAAGATTTTTAGTGGTTTTAAAGTATATTCTTTAGAACAAGCGAAAAAAATTATTAAAAAGGATAGTCTAGTAATTACAACTGTCCTCGATATTCAAGACGTAATCTCTAAACTTGAGTCACTACCAAATGATAAATGGGTTGCTCTAGGAAACTATCTTAAAAATACTAAAGTAAAAAATAATCCAATTGACTCTGAAGATGATAGTTATGTTGAATATTCACTCAAGGCGGTTGAATCATGCCATAAATCTTACTTTTCAAAAAATAAATTATTTCTTAAAAGTATCGATATAATTATCACAGAAAGGTGTTCTCTAAAGTGTAAAGATTGTTCTAATTTGATGCAATATTATAAAAAACCAATTAATATATCGTCTCAGGAGATATTGGATAATTTTGATGATCTCATTAGAAATGTAGATCATGTATATGAAGTTAGGCTTATTGGTGGCGAACCATTTATGAATAAGGATATATATAAAATAATTGAAAAAATTTCGTCTCAAGAAAAAATCACTAAAGTAGTCGTTTATACAAACGCGACCATTCCATTAAAAAAAGAAGAAATTAAAACATTAATGAATCCAAAAATTGTTTTCTCAATAACTGATTATGGAAATTTATCTAGAAATACAAAAAAAGTAATTGATTTTTTATCTGCAAATAATATTCCTTTTAGAGATCATCCTCCTGAAAATTGGACTGATTGTGGAGTAATCTTTGATTTTAAAAGAACATTACCAGAAATGGAAAAGTTATTTACAGATTGTTGTGGGAAAAATCTTTTAACTTTGACTGATGGAAAGCTCTATAGATGTCCATTTGCTGCAAATGCAGATAGATTAAAAGGTATTCCGCTTGATGAAGGAAATAGCGTTTCTGTAAATGCAAAAAGAAGTAAAATTAAAAAATATACTTCTGATATAAAATTTATTCCCGCATGTAATTATTGCATGGGTAGATCCTATGACGCGCCAAAAATAGAGCCTGCAATTCAAACAAAAAAGCCAATAGACTATAAGGTTTATGACTCTAATGTCATTAAATAAAAAATTAACAATTGGAATAATTATTCCAATTTTTAATAACGAAGACACATTAAATAGATGTCTGAATTCAGTTAAAGTGGTTAAAAAAAATAAATGGCTTAACTTCTTTTGCGTTTGCATTGATGATGCTTCATCAGATAGATCAGGAAAAATCATAGAAAAATATAAGAATTTAAAGGTAGTTGATTTACATGTTATAAATAAAAAAAATAAAGGTATTTCTGCTTCAAGAAATATTGGTATAAAAAAATGTAAAAATACAAAATGGATATTTTTTTTGGATGCCGATGATGAAATTGTTGATAATTTTATAAATTTAAGAAAATTTTTAAATAAAAAAGTCTCTCAAATTATATGTTCTCATAAATCCTGTGAACTAAAAAGTGAAGTTATAATAAATCATTTACCCAATGAAGCAGAATTTAAAACAAAAAAGCTGGTTGATTACATGCAAGAATATTTTAAACAACCAAATAAAAAGTCATTATTTACATCTTGCTGGGGAAGGCTTTATAATTCAGATATAATTTTTAAAGAAAGCACTACACTTTTTAACGAAAAAATGAATACAGCTGAAGATGTTCACTTCACACATCAAATATTATTAAAAAATCCAGATTTCATTTATTCAAAACAAATAATTTACAAAAACTATATTTCTATAATCTATAGAAAATCGTTAAGTTCTACTTTTGCAATAACTCACAGTATAAATCATCTATTTGGGTTCTTATGGGCAGTGAGATCCGCAAAAAAAATTATAAAAAAATATTCAAATATAGATTCCTTAATCCTAAATAATATGATTCATCATTGTATTTCTGCATATTTAATGATCTATTACGTAAGATCTACAATGAGAGTAAGTTCATTAAAAGATTTTTTCTTTCTTTCAAATTATTTTTCAAATCTAATTAGTAAAGGTTATTTTAAAATATGTTTAAAAAATTACAGTGTAAGTTTAGCTAATGGCAATAAAGTACTTTTTTTTCTTATTAAAAAAAATAAAAAATTACTATCATATATTTATGCTTTATATTGTGGATATAAAAGATATAGATTTATCAGAGTGGGATTAAATTTGTGAAATGCAAACTTTGTAATTTTTCTGGAAAATTTAACGAACTAATTACTCTAAAAAACTTTCCAAGATCAGCTCAGTATTTTCTAAAAAAAAAAGATATTTCTAAAGATAGTGCAATAACATTAAAGGTTTTACAGTGCCCCATGTGTTCTTTAGTTCAACTTAACAATAAGCCTCCAAATAATTATAAGGATGTTATTACTGCAGCTTCAATGACAGAAAATTCAAAAAAAAATTTAATTAATGAATTTTCATCAATTATTAAAAAATATAATTTGTTCAATAGTAATGTAGTTGAGATAGGTTCAGCAAAAGGAGACTTTCTTGAAGTGATAGAAAGCTGTGGATTAAATGTTACAGGTATAGAAAACTCAAAAAAAAGTATTCAAATTTCAAGACAAAAAGGAAAAAATGTTTTACAAGGTTATTTGATTGATGGGTTGCCTACAAAAAAAAAGTTTGGTCTAGCAATCTGTAATAATTTTTTAGAACATCAACCAAATATTAAAAAATTTTTATTGGAAGTAAACTCTATATTAAAACCAGAAGGTCATGTTTATTTTTCAGTTCCTAGTTTAAAAAGGATAGTCGAAAAAAGTTGCTTGTATGAATTCGTATCTGATCATTTAGTTTATTTNACCAAAGAAACATTAAGAAGNTCCTTTGAAAANNCAGGTTTTGAAGTAAAAGATATATATTATAAAAACAATGAAAATGACATTGTACTTATTGGGAGAAAAAGAAAGTTATTAGATCTATCTATTGAAAAGATAAAAATGAATGAAATACTTAGATCTCTCAAAGAGTATGTAACAAAAATTAAAAATAAAAATTTAAATATTTCAATCTGGGGAGCCGGACATCGATCTTTAGCAGCTATGTCTTTATCTAAAATAAAAGAGATAGATTTCATAGTTGATTCTGCAGTTTTTAAACAAGGTTTTTATTCACCAATACTTCATAAAAAAATAATTAGTCCAGAAGAATTTCTTAGAAGTGAGTGTGATGTAATAATATTAATGCTTCCCGGAGATTACTCAAAACAAGTAGAAAAATTCCTAAAGAATAATCAATTTAATGGCAAGATAATTGCATTTAAAGATGATGTAATTTAATTTTAGGAATCCTACTATGGATGATAATTTCAAGGCTATTGTTCAACCAAGAATACATTCAGCTAAGAAACAAAAACTGGAAGATATAACACCCTTAGAAACGCCAATATCAGCTCACGTTGATATTTCTAGTGTTTGTAACTTTAAATGTAGTTTTTGTTTTCAAGCCGACACATTAGGAATGAAAAAAGTAGGTCTTAAAAGAGGGTTTATGAGTGAGGAAATGTTTAAAAAAATTATAGATGATTTTAAAGATTTCCCTCAAAAAATTAAAAAAATAAAAATTGGAAATCATGGAGAACCAACGCTTCATCCTAAAATATCAGATTTTATTTCTTATGCGGGTAAAAGTAATACTGCAGAAATAATAGAAGTTTTCACTAACGCTTCTAGGCTTGAACCAATTCTTAATGAAAAAATTATAAAAGCTGGTCTTCAAAGAATAAATATTTCATTAGAGGGATTAGACGATAAAAGATACATGGAAGTTGCTGGGGTAAAACAAGATTTTTCAAAAATTATTTCTGGAGTTAAAGATTTATACGAAAAAAAAATAAAGTTTAACTCAAAACTAATTATTTATGTGAAAATTGCTGACGAGGCACATTCACTCGATAAAGACAATGAATTAATATTTGGATTATCAAATAAAGAAAAAAAATATTTCTATGATACCTTTGGACCAATTTGCGATGAGATTTTTGTAGAAAAAATTGTTCCTCAATGGGCAGAAACACAACAAAAAGAACAAAACGAGGTTGAAAAAACCGGAATGTACGGACAAACAATTAGTTCATGGAAAAAAGTATGTCCCTTTACTTTTATGTATTTACATTTTAACTGTGATGGAACAGTAAGTCCATGTACTCTTGATTGGCCGAGAAAAGTTGTAATTGGAAATGTAAAAAATGAAAGTGTAAGTGATATATGGAATGGACAATCCTTAAAAGATTTAAGGATAGCAATGCTACAAGGAAAACGAAATTGTATTGATTTTTGTAAATCTTGTTCTGCTCCAATGGTATGTGTTGAAGAAAATTTAGATCCACATACTGATAAAATTCTTAGTATTATGAATGCTAGTACGAAATCAGAATTTCAAAAAAATAAATGGCTTGAGGCCTAGGAAATATTAATGAAATTACTAATTTTAGGTGGTACAGGTTTTATAGGTAGTTCATTAAAAAACTACTTTATCTCTAAATCTAAAATGAAAATTTTATGCCCTACAAGAAAAGAATTAAATTTAACTGATTTTGAAGATTGTAAAAATTATTTAAAAGAAAACTCTCCTGATATTATTTTACATGCTGCAGTAGAACTAAATTCAGTAGAAAATAGTGTTAGAATGTTATTTAATTTTCTAGATAATTCTGACAAATTTGGAAAACTAATTTACTTAGGCTCTGGGGCTGAGTATAACCCAAAAAAGTATACCAAATTAATGAAAGAAAAGAAGTCAGTTCAAAGCTATCCTGAAAGTGGCTATTACTTATCAAAGTATATATGTGGAAGAGAAATTGAAGCACATAAAAAAAAAGAAATATATAATTTAAGACTATTTGGTGTTTATGGAGAAACTGAAGAGTTTAAAAGAAGATTTATTTCAAATAATATTTGTAGAGTACTTTCTGGACTTCCTATTTCAATGAATCGAGAAATGAAATTTGATTTTATATATACGATTGACCTCTGTAAAATTATTGAAAATTTTTGTTTTTATAAAAATCCTAAATTTAAAACTTATAACCTATGTAGTGGAAATCCAGTTAGATTCTCTGAACTTGCAAAGATAATTAAGAAAACAATGAGTGTTAAAGAAGATATAATTATAAAAAATGATGGAGAAAATCAAGAGTATTCAGGAAATCCAGAAAGACTGTTTAAAGAAATCGGAAATTTTAAATTTACTAAACATGAAACTGCTATAGAAAAAATGTGCAAATTCTTTGAAAAAAAATTTGTAGAAACAGACTCATATATAATCAAGGATGATTAAATGATAAGTAGAAAAACTTTGTTAAAAAAATTAAAAAATAACGATGTTATTATCTGGGGTGCAAGAATGACTGGGTTAGGAGCTCTGAGATATTTAAGATCAAATAATATTAATCCTGTTTGTTTTACAGATTCTGATAAAGCGTTTTCAAATAAAACTATAAAAAATTTACCGGTTATTAGTCCAAAAAATCTCAGTCATAAAATTAAAAAAAATAAGTGGAACCCTTTGATACTTGTAGCAGTTTCTCTTAAAGAAGAAGAAATTTTATTAATGTCCAAATTATATTCTTTAGATTCCTTTAAATTTTATAGTTTTCAATCTTCAAAATCTCCATATTTTACAGTTGATATTTTAAGTAGCTGTAACCTAAAATGTTTATCATGTCCTCATAGTCTTAAAGATAAATCCGATGCACCGAAAGGATCTATGAGCCTATCGACAGCAAAAAATGTTATTGATAAAATTAAATTAGAATCACCTGAAACAACTCATATAAGTTTATATAGCTGGGGTGAACCATTAATACACCCTAAGATTGATCAAATAGTTCATTATGCTCATTCTAAAAATATGGCAGTAGCATTATCAAGTAATCTCTCAATTAATTTTAGTGATAATAAATTAGAAAAGTTAATTAAATCTGAGCCAGATTATATAAAAATTTCAGTTTCTGGTTTTTATCCTGAAGCTTATAATACTACTCATCAAGGTGGAGACATAAATCTTGTAAAATCTAATTTAAGAAAAATTCACAAATATATTTTAAAACATAAATCTAATACTTTAATAGATATAAACTATCATTTGTATAGAAATAATAATGGAAAAAATTTACAAAAATTTAAAGAGTTAGCCAACGAATTAGGTTTTATATTATCAACAACATACGCTCTAGTAATGCCTCTAGAAAGAGTTTTTAATAAACTTGATGGAAAAAAAGATTTACAAACTGAAACATTAGAAAAAAATCTTCTTGTAGATATTAATGAGGGAATAAGAATCTCATCTCAAAATATACCTAAAAAATCTACCTGTCCATTTAGAGAAAATCAAATAAATATTAATGCCGATCTTTCAGTTCCAATTTGTTGTGTAACTTTCAATAAATCAAAGAATATAGTTTCAAACAATTATTTAGATACAAGTCTCCAGAAAATATCAAAAAAGAAAAATAAAATTTCTACTTGTAAAAAATGTATGCAAAATAGGTTGCCAGAATATAACATGGGTTATAATAGGGATTTGTGGGAAAGAATTGCTGATACAAAGTTATCATTAGATCATTAAAATTTATAAAAATTATAATCTAACTACATATTTCTATAAATTAAATTTGATTTTAATTCTTTTCTTGGTAAAAACGGCCACATATCATATAACTTGGGTGTAACCATACTACCATTTTGAAGTTTTCTTGATCTTAGTTTTGGTTCAAAGTTTTGTGTTTCATCTATCTTAATTAAATATATTTGGGGTGTATTATCTAAAAAAGTATTATTAACAAAAATCTTATCTAAATCGTGAAACCTTCTTATAACTCTTGATTTTATCCCAAATGCTTGACCAATTTTAATAAAGTTAGGGAAACCTAGTCCGTCATTTTTATTAGTTCCTGAGATATTATCGTTAAAAAAATTTTTTTGAGTTTCTCTAATTGAATGATAACCATTATTATCAAGAATAAAAATTTTAATAGGAAGTTGTTTATAATTAATTGAAGCTAATTCTTGTATGTTCATCATAATACTTCCATCACCAGAAATACAAATTACTCTTTTATTCCCTTTTTTTGATAATGATGCACCTATTGCAGCGGGCAAATCATAACCCATCGAAGCTGCTCCGGAATTAGTGAAAACTCTTAATCCTTTTTTTATGATTGCACTTTGAAGTCCAATTACGCAAGCTGTTCCATTCCCGAGAACTAAGGTGTCATCTTTAGTTGAAAAATGATATAATTTCGAAAAAAAATCATAGGGATTGATATTATTTTTGTTTTTCTTTTTTATACTCAAGATTGGATATTTTTTAACTATTTTTTTACAAAATTTTAAATATTGATAATGACTTGTATTTGTTTCCCAATCTTTAATTTTTTTTTCAAATTTAGGAAAAAAATATTTTAAGTCACAAGTGAGCGAATAATTCACCCTTAAAGTATGCTTATTTATCTCAGATGGATCGATATCGACCATTATTAATTCTTTATCATTAGCAAAAGATTTCCAATTATAACTTATTTGTCTTATATTTAATCGACAGCCAAGTACTATTAAACAGTCTGAATTTTCAATAGAAAAATTTCCTGCTCTGTCTCCAATAGTTCCTGGTTTTCCTGCATAACAATAATGATTGTTTGGTAAAATGTCATGCGCATTCCATCCTGTAACTGCTGGAATTTTTAATTTATTTAAAACTCTTAAAAAAGAATTTTGTTGACCTGATATTCTTACCCCGTTTCCAGCTAAAATTATTGGCCTTTTAGCCTTTTTTATTTTTTTAATGATAATTTCTATATCTGTTACAAAATTATTTTTTGGTTTTTGCATTTGTTTTTGATTTTTATGGATAAAATCTTGCATTTTTAAAT
>NZFI01000058.1:0-41773 GCA_002690595.1 Rickettsiales bacterium | reverse complement strand
TTTTTTATAAAACAAAAATCATTAATTGAACAATGATATATATACAAAATATTTTCAGTAAAATATTTCTTAATAATGAGACTAAAGTTTTGTCAGGACTTTCTTTTTTTATAGTGAGTCTTATAAGTTTTCATTTTATTTTTTACTTTAATTTTTATAATTTTTCAGGAGATTGGATCTTAAATGAATCAAAAATTGTGACTCTTCAAATTTCACCTAAAAAGGAAGAAAAAAGAGTCCCATCAGAAATCTCAAAAAATATAATTTTTAATATTCAAAAATCAGATTTGGTATCTACAATTAAAGTTTTCAATGAAGATGAAATTAAGAAGGACTTAGGTTTAGATACTCTACATTCTTATTCAAGAATTGGTATTCCTCTAATTATACAAGCTAGTTTAAAAAATATGAATTCTAGACTAGAACATCCTTCAATTATTGAAATATTAGATGGTAGAAAATTCAATATTCATTACCATATTGATGATCTATATGAGATAAAAGGATTTGTTGGAAAAGTTAAAGTTTTTATATTTTTATTTGGAATGATTATAACTCTCCTTTATATTTTTTTATTAACTTACCTAATCAAGATTACTTTAATAAGTAATTATAAGTTTTTAGAAATAATACAAGTTATGGGTGCTGATAGTAAAAAAATTTCGATAAATGTTTCATTTATTGTTCTGAAACGATTTTTCCCAGGAACTTTAATCGCAGTTTTTTTTTCTAGTTTAGTTTCAACAATAATAGTAAATTTATTTAATATTCCTTTAAATGAAAAGTCTTACTATTTCTTCAATGATTTTTTTTCTAATCTCTTGCCTTTGTTAGTTTTCCTTTTAATGCTTTTGATGGTATTATTTGGGTATTTAGTTTGTTATTTATATTATTTTTTAGAAAAAAGATTTTTTGCTTAATTTTAAAAAACATTTTTATTTTTTAGTTACATTAATAACGATAAGTTTTATATGGTGGTTTTTGTATTTATTATTAGTTTTTCCTAAAAATTATCATTCAAAAGTTGAAGATATAGAAAAAGAAGGATCTGCAATTATTGTTTTAACTGGTGGAAAGGGACGTTTTGAGAAAGGATTTTCACTTTTAAAACAAAATAAAAGTAAAAATTTGTTTATTACTGGAGTTTATCCGGGACAAAATCTGAGAAGTAAATATGAACTTAATGATTTTGATAAAGAATTTTTTGATTGCTGTATTACTCAATCACATAAAGCGATTAATACAAAAGAAAATGCAGTAGAAGTGAAAAAATGGATGAAGGATAAAAATTTAAAAGAAATTATCTTAATTTCTTCCTACTATCATCTTCCAAGAAGTAAAATTATTTTTGATAAAGAGATTCCTGATATTATTATAAAATTGATTCCTGCAGATGAAGATATTTTTGATTCAGATACTTTTTTTGACTATTTATTTAATATTCGAGTGATAATGACTGAATATATAAAAATATTATATATAATTTTTTTTGAAAAAGAATGAGAATATTTAGGAGCTTAATTTTCTATTGTATTTTTTATTTTTGGACAGTATTCTTTTTTTTTATTTTTTCTCCAATAAAATTTTTCTCAAGAAAGCAAGCTCTTGCTATTTCAGGGTTTTGGATTAGAACTATTATGGGGCTTTCAAAATGGATATTATTAATTAATTATCAAACAAAGGGAATTGAAAATCTCCCAAAAGAACAATTTATAGTCGCTTCAAATCATCAATCTGCTTGGGAAACTTTTTATCTACCCCTATTGTTCAGAAATTATGTATTTGTTTTAAAAAAAGATTTGATAAGAATTCCTCTACTAAATCTTTTTTTCGCAAAATTAGGTTTTATTTTTGTGGATAAAAATGAAAATTATTCTTCTATGAAATCACTATTAAGACATTCTAAGGATCGAATTTCTGAGGGTGTTGGAGCAATTATTATTTTTCCTGAAGGTACAAGAGTTAAACCGGGAGTAAAGAAAAAATTAAGCCCTGGAGTTGCTGCTTTGTATAAAAGTCTTAATTTACCTGTACTTCCTGTAAAACACGATTCAGGAAAATTTTGGCTTAATAAAAAAATACTTAAAAATAAAGGTAAAATAACAATTGAGATATTTCCGCCAATTAAGCCTGGTTTGAAGAAAGAAAATTTAATGAATAAACTTGAAAATTTAATACAGTGAAAACTAGTTTTGATTAAGACTTATAACCTTTTGTCTTATTGTTTTAGTTTTTTTTATTAAATTAGTAATTTTGTGTTCATTCTTATTTTTAATCAGGTTTTTGAATTTATTNAGGTCATCTATAAATTCTTCAATTGTTTCTAGAACATTATTTCTATTTGATAAGAAAATATCTTTCCACATTACTGGGTCAGATGATGCTATTCTTGTGAAATCACGAAACCCACCAGCAGAAAAGTTAAGTAATTTTTTTTTTTCTTTTGAACTATAATTAAAGGCAGTGCTTACAATTGTAAAAGCAATTAAATGAGGCAAATGAGATGTGATAGACATAATTTTGTCATGGTCCTCTGGAGACATAATAGTAGTTTTCATTCCTAAAATTTCCCATATTTTTCTAATTTTATTTACGTTACTTTTATTGCTTTTTTGAGGTGTTAAAATACACCATTTGTTTTTAAATAGATCAGATTTTGCGTTTAGAGCACCCGAAAATTCAGTTCCTGCAATTGGATGAGCTGGAACTAAATCGGATTTTTCTTTAATCTTATCATTTATATCATCGCTGAAAATATTTTTAACTGATCCAACATCTGTAATTATTGACTTTTTCTTAAGATAAGGAAGGGTCTTATTTATTATTTTTTTAAAGGTACCTACAGGTGTACATAAAAATATTATTTCGCTATTACTAATATTTTTATTTATTGAAGAAAAACCCTCATCTATTGCTTTAACGTCTATTGCATCTTTGAGATTTTTTTTATTGGAATCAAAACCTATAATTTTTTTAACTATTTTCTTTTTTTTAAGTGCAAGTGCCAAAGAAGAACCAATTAAACCTGGTCCAATAATAGAAACTTCAGTAATAAAAAAATTATTATTTATTTTTGTCATCTTTTGTAATTTTTTTAAGTTCTTTGATTAATTTTTTTAGTTCAACTTCAAGACCAATAGAAATTCTTAAGAATTTTTTTAAACCATAATTATTTAAATCTCTTATTAATATACCTGATTCTTGCAATTTTTTTACTACAAAATTAGTTGATAACTTTGTTTTAATAATTATGAAATTAGTATAGCTCGAGTATGTATNGAAACCTATCTTATCTAACTCTTGAGTAAGCCATTTTTTGTACTTTGTGTTATGTTTAATTGATTTATTTATAAATTTTTTATCTTCTAAAATTAATGATGCTGAAATTTGAGCAATAGAATTAACGTTAAATGGTCCTCTTATTTTTTCTAGTATATCAATAATTTTTTGGGATGAATAAGCCCAACCAATTCTGAGACCCGCCATCGCATAGATCTTAGAAAATGTTCTTGTAACTATTAAATTAGGAAAACTCTTTACTAGTTCTAAGCCATCAGAAAAGTTTTTTTCTTCAACATATTCGGCGTATGCTCCATCTAATACAATTATTATATTTTTAGGTACTTTTTTCAAAAAATCAATTAAATCTGTTCTGAGAATTATAGTTCCTGTTGGATTATTAGGATTAGCAAAAAAAATAATTCTTGTTTTTGGGGTTATACTTTTTAATAAATTTTTTGTACTTATTCCTAAACCTTCGGGATCAGCATAAATAACTTTTGCTCCAACAGAGTATGCGATTATGGGATAATAGATAAAGCCAAACTTGTGACAAATAATCTCACAACTTTCTTTTGAAAATGCTAATCCTATCAATGATAAAATATCATCAGAACCATTTCCGCAAATAATTTGACTTTGTTTAATCTTATACTTTTTTGAAATAGCTTTTTTTAAAGCTTTACTATCTCCATCTGGATATCTATTAAAATTTTTTAAATTTTTAAAAGTCATTTGGTGAATGTTCTTAGGAATTTTAAAAGGTGATTCATTTGAAGATAATTTAATGATTTTACCTTTTTTACCTAATTCGGATTCACCAGGAATGTATTTTGCTATTTTATTAAGACTGGATTTTATATTTTTTAGATATAAATTTTTTATTTCTTCAGATTGCATAATTAGTTAATTTACTTAAAATTATTTTGACTACATTTTCAACATAGCTATGATGCGTGTTAAGTCAAGTTATCTAGGAACAGATTATAAAAAATTAATTTAATGAATAACCTTAAAATTAACATAACATCAGAGAGTAGTTTAAAACTTGATTGTGGAGCAAATCTAGAAGAATGTGAAGTTGCATATCAAACTTATGGAACTTTAAATAAAGAAAAAAATAATGCTATTTTAATTTGTCATGCTTTGACTGGTGATCAATATTGTACAGGAACCCATCCTTTAACAAAAAAACCTGGATGGTGGCATCTTATAGTTGGTCCCGGAAAAGTGATTGATACAAATTCATTTTTTGTAATTTGTAGTAATGTTATTGGAGGTTGTCAAGGAAGTACAGGACCTTCAAGCATTAATCCAAATACTAAAGAAAATTATAATTTGAGTTTTCCCGTTATTACGATTTCCGATATGGTCAATGCTCAGGTTAGATTAATTGATTACTTGGGAATTAAAAAACTATTTTCTGTTATAGGAGGATCGATGGGAGGAATGCAGGCCTTGCAATGGGGAGCTTCTTTTCCAAATAGAACTAATTCTATTATACCAATTGCAACATCTTATAGACATTCAGCGCAAAATATTGCTTTTCATGAAATTGGACGTCAAGCAATTATTGCTGATCCTCAGTGGTTAAAAGGTCTTTATAACCTAAGCAAGAANAATCCAAAACGAGGCTTATCTGTTGCTAGAATGATTGCACATATTACGTACCTATCAGAATCTGCACTTCAAAGAAAGTTCGGAAGAAACTTACAATTTAGAAAATCCTTTTCATATGGTTTTGATGTTGATTTTCAGATAGAAAGCTATCTTAAACATCAAGGNATTACATTTGTTGAGAGGTTTGACGCAAATAGTTATCTATATATTACAAAGGCTATGGATTACTTTGATTTATCAAATACTAAAGGAGGTTTAACTAAACTTTTTCAAAATAATAAAATAAAATTCTGTTTTTTTACTTTTTCATCAGATTGGTTGTTTCCTACTTCTGAAACTAAAATAATAATAAAATCACTTAATAATTCTGGTGCAAACGTAAGTTTTGTTGAAATAAAAACAGATAAAGGTCATGATGCTTTCTTACTTAAAGAACCAGAATTTCACAAAATTCTNAAAGGTTTTCTTGATGGTTTAAATAAAACAGTCAATATATGAAATTTAAGTTAAGAAAAGATTTAGAAATTATAGCTAGTTTAATTAAACCTGACGAAAAGGTATTGGATGTTGGTTGTGGGGATGGAATATTACTTGATTACTTAAATAAAACAAAGAACGTTGACTGTAGAGGTATTGAGATTAAACAGGAAGGTGTTAATAATTCTGTTCAAAAGGGGCTTTCTGTTATTCAAGGAGACGCAAATATTGATTTAAAAGATTATCCAGAAAAGTTTTTTACTTCAGCAATTTTAAGTCAAACGATTCATGCAATGAATAATCCTGAAATTGTAATTGAAAATCTGATAAGAATTAGTAAAAGAGCAATAATTTCATTGCCAAATTTTGGATTTTGGAAAATTAGGAGAGATTTATTATTTAAGGGATTGATGCCTAAGAATAAAATATTACCNTATGAATGGTACAATACACCAAATATTCATCTTTGTACACTCAGGGATTTTGAAGAGTTTTGTGTAAATAAAAGAATAAAAATTATAGAAAGAATCTATACAAANGAAAATGGAAATATTTATAACTCTAGGTTTTCAGAAAACTTATGGGCTTTTCAAGGAATTTTTTGTATATCTAAAAGTGTATGATTGAAGTTTTTCAGATATCAGCTTTAAATGATAATTATATATATATTATTATAGACAAAAAAACTAGGAAGTCTGCTTGTGTTGACCCCTCTATTTCTGATCCGGTGTTATCTTTTTTAAAAAAGAAAGATTTACGATTAGATTTTATTTTAAATACTCATCATCATTACGATCATGTAGGAGGTAATCTTGAACTAAAAAAACAAACAAATTGTAAAATTGTAGGAAATGAAAAAGATAAACATCGAATTCCTGGCATTGATATCTTTGTAAATAATAATGAAGTTTTTAAAATGGGTGCTTCTGAAGCATTAGTTTTTGATATTCCTGGTCATACAATTGGACATATATGCTATTTTTTTTCCAAAGATCTTTCTTTGTTTTGTGGAGATACTNTATTTTCCTTAGGATGTGGTAGAATGTTTGAGGGAAATTCAAAACAGATGTCTAATTCATTAAAAAAAATTCGAGCATTACCTGATAATACTCTTATATACTGTGGTCATGAGTATACGGAATCAAATGCTTTATTTGCTCTAAAATTAGAACCAGAAAATAAAGGACTCCAGAAAAAAGTTAAAGAGATTAAAAGTATGAGACAAAAAAGAAAGCCCACAGTCCCGTCTTTATTAATTGAAGAAAAAAAGTACAATCCATTTTTAAGATTTGATGATCCAGATTATCTTTCTATTATTGGTATGAGAGATTTATCTTATCTTCAGGCTTTTGGGAAAATTAGAAAAATGAAAGACAATTTTTAATCCATCCAAAGTCCACCATTAACTGAGAATGTTGCCCCATTGATATAACTTGATTTATCTGAAGCTAGGTATAAAACCATATCAGCAATTTCCTCTGAACTACCCAATCTCTTTGTAGGAATTGATTCTATAATCTTGTTGAGGATATCTTCTCTAATAGCAGCTACCATTTCAGTATTAATATATCCTGGTGCAATAACATTGGATGTGATTCCTTTACCAGCACTTTCTAATGCTAAAGATTTTGAAAAACCAATTAAGGCTGATTTCGTGGCTGCATAGTTTGTTTGTCCAAATTGACCTTTTTGACCATTTACAGAAGAAATATGAATTATCCTCCCAAAACCCTTTTCCCTCATGTGGTTAATTACTCCAGACGTTAAATTAAAAACAGAGTCTAAATTTACACTGATAACTTTGTCCCAATTTTCTTTAGTCATTTTATGAAGAGCAGAATCTCTTGTGATTCCAGCATTATTAACTAAAATATCAATAGAACCTATTTTGTTTTTTATATTTTCTAGATTTGATTGACAAGATTCATAGTTACTTACATCCCATTTCATTACTTCAATTTTATTTGCTTCAGAGAATTTTTTTGCNGCTTCATCATTGCTAGCATAATTAGCAACGACATCAAAGCCATTAAGTTTTAGTGTNTTTGAAATAGCTGCACCAATTCCTCTTGTGCCACCAGTTACTAAAGCAATCTTAGCCATNTTTTTATTTCCTCATGATAAAGTTTATTTAAATTCTTTCAATACACATTGCAATTCCTTGTCCACCACCAATGCATAGTGTTGCAATACCCTTTTCTTTTTTTTGCTTTATAAGTTCATGAATTAGAGTAACAAGTATTCTTGCCCCAGATGCTCCAATTGGGTGTCCTAAGGCAATCGCCCCACCATTAACATTCACTTTTCCCATATCCCATCCAAGCTCGTTACTAACCGCTAAAGCTTGAGCAGCGAAAGCTTCATTTGCTTCTATTAAATCTAAATCCTCAATATTCCACTTGGCCCTAGATAAAGCAGTTCTGACAGCATTAACTGGCCCAATCCCCATTACTGACGGATCAACTCCAACAGATGCCCATGATACAATTCTAGCCAANGGACTTATATTAAGTTCATTAGCTTTACTTTCTTTCATTAAACAGACAGCAGCTGAACCATCATTTAGACCGGATGCATTTCCCGCTGTTACTGTTCCATTTTTTTGAAAAACAGATTTAAGAGATTGCATTTTTTCTATTGTTGAGCCATGCCTTGGAAATTCATCGTCAGTTATTTCATACTCTTCCTTCTTTTTTTTAACTATTACAGGAATAATTTCTTCTTTAAATCTTTTAGTTAATTGAGCTTTTTCGGCTTTATTTTGGGATTCTGTGGCAAATTTATCTTGTTGATCTTTTGATATATTATATTTTTCAGCAACATTTTCAGCTGTTGTTCCCATATGATAGTCATTCATTGCACACCAAAGACCATCAATAATCATAGAATCCTTTAACTCTCCATCACCCATTTTAATACCATTTCGTAAATTAGAAGTGTGATGAGCATTGCTCATAGATTCTTGTCCGCCAGCAACTACAATTTCTGACTGATTAGTCATAATTGACTGAGCACCAATTGATATTGATCTTAAACCTGAACCACACACTTGATTGATAGTGAGTGCACTTTTATCTTCGGGGATACCAGATAAAAAAGAACTTTGTCTAGCTGGATTTTGTCCAGAACCACCTGTTAAAACTTGACCCATGATCACTTCATCAATTAATTCTTTAGATACTTTTGAATCATTTATTACATTTTCAATTGATAGTTTTCCAAGTTCAGGAGCTGATAAATGACTAAGACCCCCAAGAAATTTTCCAATTGGAGTTCTTTTTGCTGATGTTATAACTATCTCTGACATAAATATTATTTATATAATTAAAGTGGAAAAATATCAAAAAGATAAACAATTTACAATAATACAATTTTTTAATTAAATAAAAACAAATTAATGCTTTAAAATTAATATCCTTGGATGTATAAAAGTATTATTTTATAAGGAATGAATAATGTTTGCAGTTTTTGAAAGTGGCGGAAAACAATATAAAGTTAAAAAAGATGATATCTTAAAGATTGAAAAAATTGATTGCAAAAAAGGTCAATCTATTAAAATGGAAAAAATCTTGCTTTTAAAAAATGATAAAGAAGAGACAATTATTGGGACACCCTATATTAAGAACATGTCTATATCTGCTAAAGTGATTGATGTTATAAAAGATGAAAAAGTTCTTATTTTTAAGAAAAAGAGAAGACACAATTATAGAAGAAAATTAGGACATAGACAAAATGTTGTAATATTAAAAATAGAAAAAATAAATGTTAGTTCAAAATCTTCACAATCAGAAATTATTAATAAAACTAATGAAGATTCAAAAAATGATGATAAATCAAATTTTGTTAAAGAAGAGAAAACTCAAAATAAGGATAAATAATGGCACATAAAAAAGCTGGAGGCAGTACAAGAAATGGTAGAGATACAGCTGGAAGAAGACTTGGTGTTAAAAAGTTTGGTGGTGAGTTAGTGATTCCTGGTAATATAATTATTAGGCAAAGAGGTACTAAGTATCATCCTGGTGAGAATGTTGGTATTGGGAAGGATCATACAATTTTTTCACTTCAAAAAGGCAATGTTTTATTTAAAAAAAAATCATTAGGTAGGACTTATGTCAGTGTGGTGCCCATAAAGTCTTAGAAGAAAACATTCATTCAGGTTTAAAATAGAATGAAGTTCTTAGATGAAGCTAAAATCTACATTAAATCAGGCAGTGGTGGACCTGGTTGTGTTAGTTTTCGTAGAGAAAAAAATGTAGAAAGAGGAGGGCCTGATGGAGGAGATGGAGGAAAGGGTGGCAGTGTTTATTTTAAATCATATAGTAACCTTAATACATTAATTGATTTTAGATATCAGCAACATTTCTTGGCTCAAAGTGGAAATGGTGGAGCTGGAAAAAAAAAAACAGGTTCAAACGGAAAGGATCTAATTATTAAAGTTCCTGTTGGAACTCAAATACTTGGAGAAGATAAAGTTTTTTTGCATAAGGATTTTCAAAAAGCTGGAGAAACGTATATGTTTTTAGAAGGTGGACAGGGTGGAAGAGGAAATTTTAAATTTAAAAGCTCAACCAATCAAGCGCCTAGAAGATTTGATGCTGGCAAGCCTGGAGAAGAAAATTGGGTATGGCTTAGATTAAAATTAATAGCAGATATTGGTTTGGTTGGCCTTCCAAATGCTGGAAAGTCCTCACTGTTAAAAGTTTTATCAAGTGCTTCACCCAAAGTTGCTGATTATGCATTCACAACATTAAAACCTCAGCTTGGAATTTTAAGAAAGTATGACAAAGATATTATTGTAGCTGATTTACCTGGATTAATATCTGGGGCATCAGACGGTATTGGTCTGGGTCATAAGTTTTTAGCTCATATTGAAAGATGTCAGTATATTCTTCATTTGTGTGATATGTCAGTTGAAAACGAAAATATTAAAAAAAATTATAAAATAATTATGAATGAGCTATCGAAGTATGGAAAAGAAACTAGAAATAAAAAACAAATATTAGTTTTAAACAAATCCGATTTAGTTAATGAAAAAGAATTTAAGCCAATTATTAAATTTTTTGAAGAAGTTTCTGGAGGAAAATGTATAGTGATTTCATGCTTAAAAAAAATTGGAATTAAAAATTTAGTTAATCACCTCTATAAAATAATTATCAAATAATGAGTTTATTACCTTCCTTATTAGATTCTAAAAAGTTAGTTATTAAAATAGGTTCTTCATTAGTTGTTGAAAATAATAAGTTTAATAGTAAAAGACTTGAAAGCTTAATTAGGGATGTTTCTTTTTTACAAAAAAAAAGAATTAAAATATTAATTGTAGCATCTGGTGCAGTTTCTCTCGGGAAAAGATATTTAGGAATCAAAAATAAAAAAGTTTTAAAAATAAATGAAAAACAAGCTTGTGCGGCTTGTGGTCAAAGTTTATTAATGAACTCTTTTCTTAAAATTTTTAAAGATTTAAAAATTGCTCAAATACTTTTGACATATTCAGAAACAGAGCATAGAAGAAAAAATCTAAATGCTAGAGAAACAATAAATACACTTTTAGATTCTAATGTTATACCAATAATTAATGAAAACGATACTATTGCAACAGAAGAATTAAAGTTTGGAGATAATGACAGATTAGCAGCTAGAGTTGCTCAAATAGTTGATGCAGATAATTTAATATTATTAAGTGATGTAGATGGATTATATGATGAAAATCCAAGTAAGTTTAAAAAGGCTAAATTAATATATATAGTTAAAAATATAGATAATGATATAAAAAAAATGGCTAAGAGTGATACTAATTTATATGGTTCGGGAGGCATGAAAACAAAAATTGAAGCTGCTCAAATGGCGATGAATTTTGGTTGTAATACATTAATTTGTTCTGGTAACAGAGCTAGACCCATAACAAGAATTATTAAGAAGAAAAAAAATCTTGGCACATGGTTTATTGCAAAAAAGAGTAAAAAAAGTTCTTTTAAAAAATGGTTAGCTGGAAGTCCAAAAATTTTGGGTGAGATAATTATTGATGGTGGCGCTTGTAAAGCTTTGAAGAATGGATCTAGTTTATTGCCATCTGGAGTTAAGAGTTTGACAGGAAATTTTTTTAGAGGTGATTTAGTTGGAGTTTTTAGTGAAAAAAAAGAAGCTTTAGGTAAAGGTTTGATTTCATATGATATAATGGAGGCAAAACTAATAATTGGAAAAAAAACTTCGGAAATTGAAAGTATTTTAGGATATGTTGGAAGAGAAGAATTAATTCACAGAGATAACTTTATTTTAAATGAAAGTATTTTGATAAAAAAATGAATCTTGAAAGACAAATAAATCTAATTGGCAAATATGCCAAAGAAGCATCCTATGAATTAGGATTACTAAGCAACAAAAAGAAAAATGAATGTTTAATAGCAGCATCTAAAAATATAAAAATTAAGCAAGCAACTATTCTAGAAGCAAACAAAAAAGATATGCTTAATGCCAAAAAAAGAAAATTGACTCCTGCTTTAATCGATAGATTAAAATTAGATAGAAATAGAATTAATTCAATTTGTAAAGGCCTTTTAGAAATTACTAAATTAAAAGATCCAGTTGGACAGGTTTTATCTAGTTGGAAGAGACCTAATGGATTAAAAATTGAAAAGGTTTCAGTCCCACTTGGTGTGATTGGAGTAATTTATGAATCAAGACCAAATGTTGCTGCAGATGCTGCTGCACTTTGTCTGAAATCTAGTAACGCAACAATTCTTAGAGGGGGATCAGAAAGCTTTCATTCCTCTTCAATTATAATTGATACTATTAATGAAACATATAAAAAAATGGGATTACCCAAAGGAGCATTGCAAAAAATACCTACTACTAATAGAGATGCGGTTGGTTATTTTCTAAAATTAGATAAGTATATTGATGTTTTTGTTCCTAGAGGAGGCAGATCACTTATTGAGAGAGTTATAAAGGAAAGCAGAGTTCCAGTATTTAAGCATTTAGATGGTATATGCCACACATATATCCATAAATCAGCAAATAAAGAATTAGCATCTAACATAGTTGTAAACGCAAAGATGAGAAGACCAGGTATTTGTGGTGCTACTGAGACACTATTGATTGATAAAGATGCAGTTGAATCTCATCTTCCTTTAATTATTAAAGAATTAAAAAATTTAAAATGTGAATTAAGAGTAGATAAATACATCCTTAATTTTGATAAAACCTTAAAAAAGGCCATAAAAAAAGATTGGGAAACTGAATATCTAGATTCGATTTTATCAATAAAAACAATAGAAGGAGGAGTTAAAGAAGCAATTGAGCATATTAATAATTTTGGTTCTGGACATACTGATTCTATTATTGCTGAAGATAAAAAATTAGTAGAACTATTTTTAAACAAAGTTGATAGTGGAATTGTAATGCATAATACTTCAACTCAATTTGCTGATGGAGGAGAATTTGGAATGGGAGCAGAAATTGGAATTTCAACTTCGAAACTGCATGCAAGAGGACCTGTAGGAGTGTCTCAACTAACTAGCTTTAAATATAAAGTAAAAGGTAATGGGCAAATTAGAAAATAAATTTAGTATATAAGGCTTGATAAAAAATCATCAAAAAATAAATATTGGCTTATTGGGTGGAACTTTTGATCCTCCACATATTGGTCATCTGAGAATAAGTTATATTGCCATAAAAAGATTAAAACTTGATGAAATCTGGTGGATTGTGTCTCTTTCTAATCCACTTAAAGAAAAAGAAAAAGTTTCAAGTTTTAACAAAAGATTAGAAAAAGCAAAAAAATTTGTAAAAATAAAAAAAATTATTGTTACTGATTTGGAAAAAAAAATAAATTCACCATATACGATAGATTCAATATGTTATTTAAAAAAGAAATATCCATGGAGAAACTTTGTTTGGATTATGGGAGTAGATAATGTTGTTGATTTTCATTACTGGAAAGATTGGAAAAAAATATTTTACAAAGTTCCGATTGCAATTTTTGATAGACCATTTTACTCTTTGTTCATACTAAAAAGTAAATGCTTAGGTTTGTTTAGAAAGTATAGGTTAAGTTCTTTTAAAATGAAAAATTTAAAATTTATGCTTTCACCTTCTTGGATTTTTATCACTGGATGGACAAAGAATATTTCATCATCTGCTATTAAATATAAAAATAAAATTTAATGCAAAAAGCTTTATATATAAAAAAACTGTTAAAAAAAGTATTAGAATTACTTAATGATGCAAAGTCAGTAAATATAGAAGTAATTGACGTTGGTAATAGAAGTAGTATTGCAGATTTTATAATTATAACTGAGGGAAACTCATCCAGACACGTAAATGCAATAGTTGGCAGGCTAAGTAAGGAATTAAAAAATAAAATTCTTTCTATTGAAGGTTTGCCAAGAGCAGATTGGGCTTTAGTTGATTTTGGAGATCTTATAATACATGTATTTAAACCTGAAGTAAGGCAATATTATAATCTTGAAAAATTATGGGATCATGGAGCCCCAGAAGAAAAACAAAAAATTAAAAAGTTATGAAATTTAAAATTATTTCTATTGGAAAGTTTTCTAAAGATTGTCCTTATAGTAGAATATTTCAAGAATATAAGAAAAGAATTAGTAATATATCATTAATTGAGATTCGTAGTCTTAATTTAAAGAATAAATTTAGCTTAGATGAGAAAAAAAATTATGAAAAGAAAATTATCTATCAGCATTTTAAAGATCATGAAAAAATAATAATTTTAGATAGAAAAGGAAAAGATTTTTCTAGCATTGAACTATCAGATTTTTTTCAAAAACAAATGTTAAATAGTATTCAAAATATAATTTTTATAATTGGAGGTTCTGATGGTTTGGCAGATAGTTTTTTTAAAGATTTTGAGTCCATATCATTCGGTAAGAATACCTGGCCTCACTTGTTAATTAGGGTAATGTTGATAGAGCAAATATATAGATCACTTCAAATAATGAAAGGTCATCCTTATCATAAATAAATTTAAGTACTATGAGTAATGAAATTAAACAAAAAGTAGTATTATGTATACTTGATGGTTGGGGTTGTGCTCCTTCCTCATCAAAAAATGCGATTAGTTTAGCTAAAAAGAAAAATTTTGATTTAATAATTAAGAAATATCCTAATACCCAATTAAATGCATCCGAAAATGATGTTGGTCTTCCTGTTGGACAATTTGGTAATTCGGAAGTGGGACACATGAATATTGGAGCGGGAAGGATAATACTTCAGAATATTTTAAGAATTTCACATGCAATAAAGCATGGAGAACTAGAAAAAAATGAAAAAGTTAAATTATTAAAAAAAAATTGTAAAAGAATACATATTGTCGGACTACTCTCTTCAGGAGGAGTGCACGGACATCAGGATCATCTTTTTTCACTAATTGATATCCTATCTGATAACGAAAATGAATTATTTATACATTGTATTCTTGATGGTAGAGATAGTTCTCCAAACAGTGGAATAGAGAATATGAAGTTATTATTAGAAAAAATAAAAAAAAAGAAAGTTACTATTGCAAGTATTTGCGGAAGATACTACGCAATGGATAGAGACAATCGATGGGATAGAATTAAACAAGCTTATAAAGCAATAATTGAAGGATCTATTAAAAATAAAACAAATGATCCTATTAAAGCTATTAAAGAAAGTTACAAAAAATCTGTGACAGATGAATTTTTCCTCCCAATAAATAATTATAGTTATAAAGGAATTGAGGATGGCGATGGTTTTTTAATTACAAATTATAGAGCAGATAGAGTTAGAGAGATATTAACATCAATTTTTGATAAAGATTTTGATTTTTTTGAAAGACAAAGAATACAAAATTTTAAAAATTCTCTAGGAATTATGGAGTATTCAAGAAAATTAAAAAAGTCTTTGAGTACTATTTTTGAACCTCAAAAGATTAAAAATACACTTGGTTCTGTAATTTCAGATCTAAATTTAAAACAATTAAGAATTGCAGAAACTGAAAAATATGCTCATGTAACATATTTTTTTAATGGTGGAATAGAAGAAAATTTTTTAGGAGAAGATAGAATATTAATTCCATCACCAAGAGTTGATACGTATGATCAAAAACCTGAGATGTCTGCAAAAAAACTTACATCAGAAATCCTTAAACAAATAAAGTCTCAAAAATATGACCTTATTATAACAAACTATGCAAATGCAGATATGGTTGGACATACAGGTATCATTTCTGCAACTGTAAAAGCAATCGAGACAGTTGATGATTGTATTGGAAAATTACTAAAAATAGCAAAAAAAGAAAACTATTTATTAATTTTAACTTCCGATCACGGAAATGCTGACTGTATGAAAGATACAAAAAAAAATCCACAAACTTCTCATACAACTAATCCTGTTCCAATGATAATTTGTTCATCAAAGAAGAATAATCTTCAAAAAGGTTGTCTTGCTGATATTGCCCCGACTATATTAAAAATTATGGGTATAAAAAAACCAACGGAAATGACAGGACGTTCATTGATAAAATGATTTTAGCTAATATTTTAAAAAAAATAGTTTTTTTACTAATTATATTTATTCCCATAAGTCTTTATACAAAAACCCATTTAGAAATAAAAAGTAAACTTGAAACAGAGCTAAATAATATTCAAAAAAAAACTGTTGAAACTTACAATGAACTTTTGATGTTAAACAAAGCAATAAAGAATTTAAATATAGAAATCAAAAGAAATAAACAATCACAATTAATATATAAAAAATATATTGATAATGAAGAAATACTAGCAGAGGGATTGATACTATTACTTCAGGAAAAATATTATAATGAACCAATAAAAAAATTTTTTCAAAATTTTTCTAAAAAAAATAATTATATTACAAAAAAAATAGTCAAAGAGTATTTTTTAGAAAACATAAAAACTGAAATAAATATTTATTTTTCAGGATTAAGAAAGATTGAAGGTCTTGATAAGGAACTAAACATTAAAAACTCCTTATTAGCTCAGAAAAGATTAAAAATAAAAAAAAAAAGAAAAAAGCTTGATGCAGAATTAAAAAAAAGAAAAGTTCTTCAAAGAAAAAACCCTAAAAGTAAAATTTACAAAAAAAAAGAGAATATTGTTAAACAAAAAGCAAAAAATATCAATGAGCTTTTAAAGGGGGTCTCTTCAAACAGAACAAACAAAAATAGTAATATTAAATCTAAAAAAGTTAGCCTTCCAGTTAGTGGTAATATAATTTCTCAATTTGGAGAAAAAAAAGATTCTTTTCTATCCAAAGCAGGAATAATGTTTGAGCTTTCTGAGGAATCATATGTTACTGCACCAATCAACGGTATGGTTATTTTTACTGGAAAATGGAGGAATTATGGTAATATTATTATTATTGAGAATACTGATCATTATCATACTATTCTTTCAGGTATGGATGAGATAATGACTTTTTCTGGAAACAAAGTGTTAAAAGGTGAGCCAATTGCAAAATTTTTTGTTAAACAAAGTTCTAGTAAGAAGTTATATTTTCAATTGAGATTTAAAGGAAAACCAATAGATCCAAAAAGAGAAGTTGAGATTTTGTAAAAATGAGGCATAATTAAAAAATGATAAATAAATTTATTTTATTTTTTTTACTCTTTTTTGTTTTCTCATCTGTTGAAGCAGATGAAAAAAAAGAAGTTTATAAATACTTAAATCTTTTTGGAGAAGCATTTGAGAAAATCAAAAATAATTATGTAGAAGAAATCACAGTAAAAGAACTAATAGAGTCTGCCATAGAAGGTATGCTTACGTCGTTAGATCCACACTCTACTTATCTAAATACTGAAGAACTAGATGAGCTGAGAGTTCAAACTAAAGGAGAATTTGGTGGTTTAGGAATAGAGGTAACACTTGAAAATGGCGTGGTCAAAGTAATATCACCAATTGATGAGACGCCAGCACAAAGAGCAGGGATACTTGCTGGAGACATGATAACTCATCTGGATGGTGAGCCGGTTATGGGTTTAAGTTTATCTGAAGCAGTGACCTTAATGAGAGGTAAAGTTGGATCAAAAATAAAACTTACTGTGTTAAGAAATGAAACAGAAAATATAGATATTGAAATTGTAAGAGCAATTATTGAGTTAAAGTCCGTTAAATCAAGGGTTGAAGATCAAATTGGATATATTAGAGTTTCGTCTTTTAATCAAAAGGTAGATGAAGAAATTAAAAAGGCGATAAAAAAATTTAAAGCAAATAAAAACAACAAACTTTTAGGATATGTTTTAGATTTAAGAAATAATCCAGGTGGACTTCTTGATCAGGCAGTAAATGTCACAGATATTTTCTTAGATAAAGGTGAAATAGTTTCTACAAGAGGAAGAAAAAAAAGTGATGAAACAAGATATAATGCGGTTAAAAATGATCTGACTAATGGGCTTCCACTTGTAGTTTTGATAAATCAAGGCAGTGCATCGGCATCAGAGATTGTAGCTGGAGCTTTACAAGATCATAAAAGGGCAATCATTATGGGAACTAAGTCTTTTGGAAAAGGATCGGTTCAAACAATCATTCCTTCTGGAGATAATGTTGCTATAAAATTAACTACAGCAAGATATTTTACTCCATTAGGTCGTTCCATTCAAAAAATGGGAATTGATCCGGACATATTAGTAGAACAAGCTGAGATAAAACTTCTAGAAAAAGTTAAAAGAAGAAAGGAATCTGATTTAAGGGGTGCGATTAGCAATAACCAAATTAAAGATAGTAAAGAAAAAAATAAAGAAAGTGAAGCTGAAGGTGAAGTTGAAGATTATCAATTAACTAGAGCTTTTGATTTGATTTTAGCTTTAAATATTATTTCTGAAGATAAATAAGTTTGATGAAAAGATCATATAGGTCTGGTGTTGGAATTTTTTTACTAAATAAGAAAAAAAAACTTTGGGTAGGTAAAAGAATAGATTCAGCCTCTGATTTTTGGCAGATGCCACAGGGTGGTATTGATGATAAAGAAACAGAGAATCAAGCAATGATGAGAGAATTAAAAGAAGAAATTGGAACTAATAATATAAAAACTCTAATGATATCTGATGAATGGTTTAAATATGATCTTCCAAATGATCTTGTAAAAAATGTGTGGAAAGGAAGATATATTGGTCAAACGCAAAAATGGTATGCATGCCAATTTCAAGGAAAAGATAATGAGATCAAATTAGATAATTTTAAACCTGAATTTTTAGAATGGAAATGGATTGACCCAAAACAAGCACTCAACTTAGTAATACCATTTAAAAAAGAGATGTATAAAAAAATATTAAAGAAATTTAAAGTTTTATACGCTTAAGAATAATACTTGTTTTCTAATGCTTTAATTTTCTGTCCAACAATTTTATTCTCTTTATTTTCAGATAATAACTTTTTCATATCCTCAATTTTGGTATCTTTAGTATTTTCGGCTTCTTCAGTTAAAATAGTACATTTTTCTTCAGTAATTTCACAAACGCCTTTACTTATAAGAAAAATTTTAAATAATGAATTGTCTTTATAAATATATATTAAACCTGTCCTAAGATTTGTAATTGTTGGAGTATGCTTATCAAAAATTCCTAAATCACCCTCTTCACCTGGTAATATAATAAAATCTATACTTTCAGAAAATATAATTTTGCTAGGAGATACTATTTCTGTAATCATCTTTAATTAACTATCTTTAGACATTTTTTTTGCTTTCTCAATAGCTTCATCAATTGTTCCAACCATATAAAATGCAGATTCAGGTAGATCATCATACTTTCCGTCCACTAAATCTTTAAAGCCACTAATCGTATCTTCAAGTTTTACAAATACTCCCGGTGTTCCGGTAAATACTTCTGCAACGTGAAAAGGCTGTGATAAAAATTTTTGAATTTTTCTTGCCCTATTTACGACAAGCTGATCTTCTTCAGATAATTCATCCATACCTAAAATAGCAATGATATCTTGTAAAGACTTATATTGCTGAAGTACTTCTTGAACTTTTCTTGTTACAGAATAATGTTCTTCTCCCACAATTCTTGGATCTAGAACTCTTGATGTTGAATCCAGAGGATCCACAGCTGGATAAATCCCAAGTTCAGCAATTTGTCTAGAAAGAACAGTAGTTGCGTCAAGATGAGAAAAAGATGTTGCTGGAGCTGGATCTGTCAAATCATCAGCGGGAACATAAATTGCTTGAACTGATGTTATTGAGCCTTTATTTGTTGAGGTTATTCTCTCTTGAAGTGCTCCCATATCAGTAGATAGTGTTGGTTGGTAACCAACTGCTGAGGGTATTCTTCCTAATAAGGCAGAAACCTCTGAACCTGCTTGTGTGAATCTAAAAATATTATCAACAAAAAATAAAACATCCTGTCCTTCTTGATCTCTAAAATATTCTGCTAATGTTAATCCAGTTAGCGCTACTCTAGCTCTAGCTCCAGGAGGTTCATTCATTTGGCCATAAACTAGAGCTGCTTTTGAATCTTTTGAATCAAGTTTTATTACACCAGATTCCATCATTTCATGATAAAGATCATTTCCCTCTCTTGTTCTTTCGCCAACCCCTGCAAACACGGAATACCCTCCGTGTCCTTTTGCAATATTATTAATTAGTTCCATGATTAAAACTGTTTTACCAACTCCGGCTCCACCAAATAAACCAATTTTTCCACCTTTTGAGTATGGCGCCAGCAAATCAACAACTTTAATTCCAGTAACCAATATTTCAGTTTCAGTAGATTGATCTATAAATTCAGGAGCAGATCTATGAATTGGAGATTTCAACTTTGTTTTAATATTACCTCTTTCATCTATTGGCTCTCCAATTACATTGATTATTCTACCAAGTGTTTCAGGACCAACCGGAACGGAAATTGGACTTCCAGTATCAATAACCTCTTGACCTCTTACTAGGCCATCAGTTGAGTCCATAGCAATCGTCCTAACTATATTTTCTCCTAAATGCTGTGCAACCTCTAATACTAAATCTTTATTTTCATGAACTATTTTTAATGCATTAAGAATTTCTGGTAACTTTTTTTCAAAGCTAACATCAACTACAGCTCCTAATATTTGTTCAATCTTTCCGGTATTTTCAGTCATTTTTTTCTCCTAATTAAATTGCTTCAGCACCAGAAATTATCTCAATAAGTTCTTTTGTGATAACTGCTTGCCTTGATCTATTATAAAACATTGTCAAATCATCAATTTTTTCATTTGCATTTCTTGTTGCATTATCCATTGCTGTCATTCTTGCCCCTTGTTCGCTTGCAGAACTTTCCAAGAGTCCAGTAAAAATTTGTATAGCAATGTTTTGAGGAACTATTTTTTCTAAAATTTCTTCTTCATTGGGTTCAAATTCATAAATAGAGTTCTTTTTATCTACATTGTTACTTTCTATGACATTCATATTATTTTCAAGTGGTATTATTTGCATTTTTTCAACTTTTTGGGAGATGGCACTTATAAATTTAGTAAAAATTAATTCACATGAATCAAAAAGTCCGTTGTTAAAATGATCAATTATGGAATCTCTAACTTCTGTTATTAAATTAAAATCAATATTTGGGTTAGATATATCTGTGAAAATATTTAGTGTATTTTTTTCAAAGCTTCTTTTAAGTGCATTATTAGCTTTTTTTCCTATGAAAATAAATTTTACTTCTTTTCCATCCTTAATAAGGGCATCTACTTTTTTTTTTGTATATCTAATTATTGACGAATTAAATCCTCCACACAATCCTCTATCAGCAGAACAGACTATGAGTAAAATTTTTTTATTTTCTCCGGTGCCACTTATCAGTGAAGGAAATTGAAAATTAATATTAGAGTTTTTACTAATAGAATTTATGATATTTTGCATTCGATCAGCATATGGTCTTGCAGATATTGCATTATCCTGAGCCTTTTTTAGTTTTGCTGCAGCAACCATTTTCATTGCTGAAGTAATTTTTTTTGTCGATTTAACACTGGAAATTCTGTTTCTAAGATCTTTTAGGCTTGGCATGAATTTACTCTTCTTTAAATTTATTTGCTATGGGTTGAATAAAATCTCCTAATTTTTTCTCAAGATCTTTTGAAATACTTTTTTCACTAATTATAGTTTTGAGTATTTCTTTTCCGTTAGTTCTTATTTCGTTAAGTAATTGGCCTTCAAATTTAGTTACAGCTTTTATATCAATTTCATCAAGGAAACCTCTAACACCAGCATAGATAACTATAACTTGTTCTTCTACTTTCAATGGTTGGTATTGTGGTTGTTTTAAAATTTCAGTTAATCTTCTTCCTCTATCTAATAATTTTCTTGTTGATTGATCCAAATCTGATGCAAATTGTGAAAAAGCTTCCATTTCTCTGAATTGTGCTAAATCTAGTTTAATTGTACCAGAAACTTGCTTCATAGCTTTTATCTGAGCAGCAGAACCAACTCTACTAACAGACAAACCAACGTTAACTGCTGGTCTTATACCCTTAAAAAAGAGTTCTGTTTCTAAAAAGATTTGACCATCAGTTATAGAAATAACATTTGTTGGTATATAAGCTGAAACGTCTCCTGCTTGAGTTTCAATTACAGGTAGCGCTGTAAGGGAACCCCCGCCTTCTTTATCACTCATCTTTGCTGCCCTTTCTAATAATCTTGAGTGAACATAAAAAACATCGCCTGGATAAGCTTCTCTTCCTGGCGGTCTTCTTAAAAGTAATGACATTTGTCTATATGCTACAGCCTGCTTAGAAAGATCATCATAAAATATTACTGCATGCATTCCATTGTCTCTAAAAAATTCTCCCATAGCACATCCTGTATATGGAGCTAAGAACTGAAGTGGAGCAGGATCAGATGCAGTCGCAGCAACAACAATAGAATAATCTAATGCATCATAATCTTCCAAAGTTTTTACAATTTGTGCAACTGTTGATCTTTTTTGACCAATTGAAACATAAATACAAAATAATTTATCTTTTTCTTTAGCATCTTTATTAACCTCTTTCTGATTTAAAATAGTGTCAACAATTACAGATGTTTTTCCTGTTTGCCTATCTCCAATTATAAGTTCTCTTTGACCTCTTCCAATAGGTATTAAACTATCTATAGCTTTAATTCCAGTTTGCATTGGTTCATTTACTGAAGTTCTTGGAATAATTCCTGGAGCCTTAACTTCAACCCTTTGACTCTTAACATCTTTTAAAGGGTCTTTTCCATCTATAGGTTCGCCTAAACCATCAACAACTCTTCCTAATAAACCCTTACCTACCTTTACTTCAACAATATTTCCAGTTCTTTTAACAATATCACCTTCTTTTATCGATCTATCGTTGCCAAAAATAACAACCCCTACGTTATCCTCCTCTAAATTTAGTGCCATACCTTTTATCTTACCAGGAAATTCAACCATTTCACCAGCTTGAACATTATCTAAACCATAAACTCTTGCTATTCCATCCCCAACAGTTAATACAGTCCCAATTTCAGAAATTTCAGCTTTATTATCAAAATCAGAAATTTCTTTTTTAAGGATTTCTGATATTTCAGATGCATCAATTGACATTTTTTAACTCATACCTTTCATTGAAAATTCATATTTATTTAATTTTGTTTTAATAGATGAATCAATCATTAAAGAATTAATTTTTATAATTAATCCACCTAAAATATTTTTATCAACAACATTAATAATTTTAACTTTTTTACCTGTTACGGTTGATATTTCATTTTTTAATTTATCTTTAGTTTCATTCTTTAAATTTATTGAACTTATGATCTCTATATTTGTTTCATTAATTTCCTCTTGAATCATGTTTTTGTAGAAATTATAAATTTTTTCAATTGCAAATAACCTATTATGATCTGCTAATGTTTTTAGGAAATTAGAAAATGTAGTATTAATATTTAGTTTTTTTGAAATTTTTTCTAAGATGTTTATTTTTTTAATAGGAGAAATTAAAGGACTTAAAAGAAAATATTCAAAATCAGCATTTTTATTTTTTAAATCTATTAGTTTTAAAAAACTATCCATAGATTCATCAATTTTTTTTTTACTATTATTTAGTGACAATAAAGCTTTAGCATATCTTCTACAAAGTTCGTCAAAATTTAAATTTTTTTTAGACAATTAATAACCTTTTTTGAAGTTTAAAGTGTTTGTATTAGCACAAGATATTACTTGATTCAATGTTCTAAAATTAATTAATTAAATTAAAAGAAACTTAAAGGGTCTACATCAATTTTTACTTCTACAGAACTAGATAATTTTATTCGTAACAAAAATTTTTTAAGATCATTTAATAAAGAGTAGTTTTTATTAGTTTTTATTAATATTCTCCATCGAAAGTTATTTCTTATTTTAAATATTAATGCAGGTGCTGGACCATAGATTATAATTTCTGAAAATTTTTGTGATAGAATTTCAACTATTTCTTTACTTTTATCTATAACTAACTGTTCTTTTTTATTTTGAATAATCATTGAAATTAAACTCGAGAAGGGAGGTTGAAAGTTTTGTTTTCTTCTTGATAGCTCCCAATTGATAAATTTTTCTTTGTCAAAAACAATAATTGATTTTATGACTGGGTGGTCAGGTTGGAAAGTTTGGATAAAAACATTGCCTTCAGAGCCTGATCTTCCAGCTCTTCCAGACACCTGGGTTAAAAGTTGAAAAGATTTTTCTGAAGATCTTAGGTCAAAACTATTTAAAAGATTATCTATATTTATAATTCCTACAGTTTTTAAATTAGGAAAATGATGTCCTTTAGAAGTTATTTGTGTTCCAATAATAATGTCTACTTGATTATTATAAATTGAGTTCAGGATGTTTTCATAATTTTTTTCAGATTTTACGGAATCGCTTGAAAGTAAAGCAATTCTACTTTTTGGAAATAAACTAGATGCTTCTTGATAAATTCTTTCGACACCAGGACCAATTGTTAGAAAAGTTTTTTCATTTTTACATTTTTCGCATTTATCTGAGTAAATTTCTTTAAAATTACAATAATGACAAACTAGATTACTTGGCTTTCCTGATGTTTTATTTGTGTGTAATACTAACGAAAAATCACAATTCTTGCATACTTTAGAAAAACCACATTTTTTACATATTACAACAGGTGCAAAGCCTCTTTTATTAAGAAAAATTAAGGCTTGTTGTTTCTGATCTAAGGTTTTTTTTATTGCGACCTCTAATTTTTTTGATATCCAATGATTTTCTTTTTTTTTCTCTAATTTCATATCAATAATTTCAATTTTGGGAAGCTTTGCATTTCCTACTCTATTTTTGAGACTTATTTTTGTATACTTTTTACTTTTACAATTAAACTCAGTCTCTATTGACGGTGTTGCTGAAGATAAAATGATTAAGCAATTATTATTTTTAGCTCTTACAATACCTAAGTCTCTTATATTAAGAATTGTTCCTTCTTCTTGTTTAAAAGAAATATCATGCTCTTCATCGATAACTATTAGTCCCAAATTTCTAAAAGGCAAAAATAATGAAGACCTAGTACCAATTACAATATTTATATTTCCTGATAAAGCTCCAAGCCAAATTTTGTTTCTTTTCGACTTTGATATTGATGAATGAAATATTTCAGGTTTTAATCCAAAATCATTTTTAAGCTCTTCAATCCATTGTTTAGTGAGTATTTTTTCTGGAACCATGATTAAGCACTGAAGTCCTTTTCTGAGAACTTCAAATAATACATTCATATAAACCCTTGTTTTCCCAGAGCTGGTTACACCATCAAGAACTAAAACTTCGAATTTTCTTTTTTCCAAAACGGATAAGATTTTTTGGAAGGCATTTTTTTGTTCTAAATTAAGAATTAATTTTTTTTTAGATACAGAATCTATTTTGAAATTTTTACTTTTTTCAAGTTCTAAAATTTTCCTTTCATAATTCTTACTTGAAAAGCCTGATAAGAATAATTTGAGTATAGATGTTAATGAATTGGATGAATAGTTAGATATAAATTGAATAGTATTTAATATTTCTTCATTTAAGATGATATCATAAAAAACAATATCTAGAGTCTTTAATTCATAATCATGAAGTATATTTTTATGAGTTTTCCAAATTATGCCTGTTAAGATCTTATTTTTAAAGTTAACTAATACTAGAGTTCCTTTTTTTATTAACTTAAGATTTACACTTTTTGAAATCTTATAGTAAAAGGAACGATTGATTGGAATTGGAAGAAAAATCTCAGCTATCATTTATATTCAATTTATTACTAGATTTAAAAAAAAAATTGTTTCACTATAATAATGAATTTAATCTTTTATGGGTGAAAATGATAAAAAAAAAATATGATATAAAAAAAGTTTTATCTTTTCTTAAGTCAAACCCAAACTTTTTTGTAGATAACCCAAATATTCTTCAATCTTTAAGTTTTCCGTTGTCCGGAATTGAAAACTTTGAGAATAATAAAATTGTTTCATTTAAGGATTGGATTATTAAAAAATTACAAAAAAAACAAAAACAAATAATCACTAATGCAAAATTTAATTTTTTTACTCAAAAACTTATTCATGAAGCTATATTAAAGATTATTAAGATTAATGATTTGAAATCTTTAATTTTATCTACCAAAGATCTGTTGCCTAGAGCTTTAGAGCTTGATTGTTTGGTTTTTGTCTCCTCTTATACTGATATAGAGAAGTTTGGTGGTGTTTTTATTTCAAAGGAAAAAATAAATTCTATTTTTTTAAATAATCAGAAAATAATTATGGATGCAGTTGATGAAGAAATAGGGATTTTTAAATCATATAATTTTAACGTTTATTCTAATGCTTTATATTCTCTAAATAAAAATATTTTTGATTCCCCATCTTTTTTAGCATTTGGTAGTAAAGAAAAAATTTTTATTAATAATAATAATAAAGGTTCAGACTTGTTATCTTTCTTATGTGAAGTTTTTCAAGAACGTTGTATACAATTGAAAAAAAAATGAATTCAGAATTAGGAAATTTAAAGAATGAATGGTGCAAGTGGATTAGAGATGAAAAAAGATTATCTGAAAATACTTATTTAGCTTATAGAAGAGATTTGGACTCTTTTTTTTGTTTTCTTTCACTGTATTTCAATAAAAAAATTGATTTATCAATAACTAAAGATATTGACAATAAAACTATACGTTCTTGGTTTTTCTCAAAACTTGAAAATGGTGCTGTTCCAAGAAGCAATGCAAGATGCCTGTCATCAATTAAAAGTTTCTATAATTTTTTAATTAAAAAAAAAATTATAGACTATTCACCGATTCTGAATATTAAATCGCCTAAATTTAAAAGTTCGTTACCCAGACCATTATCAATGAATCAAATAAATAAAGTTTTAGAATTTATAATTAAAAATGAAAAAAGATGGATTGCAAAAAGGAACTTATCTATAGTTTTACTAATGTGGGGGGTTGGTTTAAGAATAAATGAAGTATTGGATTTAAAACTAAAAGATATATTGGATAGAAATGAAATAATTGTTAGAGGAAAAGGTGGGAAAGAGAGAATTTTACCTATTATTGAAGAAATAAAAAATTTACTTTTCATGATGTTAGAATCTATGCCAGTAAGTATAAAAAAAGATGATTTTATTTTTCTTGGGGAAAAAGGAAAAAGACTTCATCCAACTATAGTGCAAAAAGAAATAAGAAATATTAGAAGATTATTAAACCTTCCTGAAAATACAACTCCACATTCTTTTAGACATACCTTTGCTACCCAGTTATTAGAAAATATGGTTGATTTAAGATCAATACAAGAGCTTCTAGGTCACAAATCACTATCATCTACTCAAAAGTATACTGCTGTTGATTCAAAGCGAGTTAAAAAAATTATTGAGATCTACCACCCAAGATCATCAAAAAATTTATGACGTTTCGTATCTAAAGGTAAGTTTCATTTGTCCAGCTACTTTAACTATTTCAGCTAAGCATTGAGGTGCATTATCTTCCCTAACGGCTATAGCAAATCTTGAAATATATTGAACTGAATCAGGGTATGTTATTTTTTCAGTATTCATCCTTACAATAACTGCAGAATTTTCATCTAGAGTTTTAATTATCTTTTGTAAAAGACCTTTTTGATCTTCTCCAGATAGAATGATTCTATGAGTTATTTTTGTTGTTGGACCAGCTTCAGTACTTAACTCAAAAAGTTTAACATTAAACTCACCATTTTTACATGTTTCGAGATTTTCTAAATTTTTTTTTATTTCGTCTATATTTAGTTCATTTGGTTTATTATAGACCATAGTTAATTCACATCCTCTACCTAAAGTTGCAAATGTAACTCCTGAGAATTCTCCTCCTAATTCAGTCAACAAGGATGTAATCTCAGTTATTAGATTAGGTTTGTTTTCTCCAAGATATGAGATGAGTGCGTTATTCATAATTTGTCCTCTTTAATTGAATTAAATTTATATTCCCATAGCTTTTCTCATAGCATCACCAATTGTGGTTATTGTTTCTGCAACAGTTACACCAGCAGATTTAAGTGCTTCTTTTTTTGCCTCTGCAGTTTCAGCACCACTACTAACAATTGCTCCAGCATGGCCAAGTTTTTTCCCTTCTGGTGCAGCTGCACCAGCAACAAAGCCAGCTACAGGTTTAGATACTTTTTTACTCCATGATTTTATAAAATCTGCTCCATCTACCTCAGCTGTTCCACCTATTTCACCAATTAAAACAATTCCATCCGTATCTGGATCATTAAGAAAAAGTTCTAAAGCATCAACAAAGTTTGTTCCATTAACAGGATCACCACCAATTCCAATAATTGTTGATTGACCTAACTTTGAAGTTTGAACAGCAGATTCGTATGATAAGGTGCCTGATCTTGAGACAACACCAATTCTTCCAGGTTTGCATATATGACCAGGAATTATTCCAATTTTCCCAACTCCAGGTGTTAAGACTCCAGGACAGTTTGGTCCAACTAATCTTGTTTTTGAACCCTTCATTTCTCTCTTAACTCTTTGCATATCTCTTGTTGGAATTCCATCGGTTATACAGACAATTAAATCTAATTCTGCTTCTACACCCTCTAAAATTGCATCTGCTGCAAAAGGAGGAGGAACAAAAACACCACTGGCGTTACAATTTGTTTCTTTTTTTGCTTCAGCAATTGTATTAAAAACAGGAAGATTGAGATGTTTCATCCCCCCTTTATCTGGGGTAACTCCTCCGACTAAATTTGTATTATACTCAATTGCTCGTTCCGAATGAAAAGTACCTTGTGCCCCGGTAAACCCTTGACATATAATTTTTGTTTCTTGAGTTATTAATACTGCCATATCTATCCTTTAGCCAATTCAACAATTTCCTTAGCTGCTTGATCCATTGTTGGAACCGGTGTTATTGGGAAGCCGGAGTTTTTTAAAATATCCATTCCCATTTCAACATTTGTTCCTTCTAATCTAACCACAAGTGGTTTATTTAAACCAACGTCTTTTGCAGCATTGACTAAACCCTGAGCAATATCATTACATCTCATCATTCCACCAAAAATATTGATTAGAATACCTTTTACGTCTTTATCTCTATATATTAGCTTGAAAGCAGCAGCTACTCTTTCAGGGGTTGCAGCACCTGCTACATCCATGAAATTTGCAGCTTTTCCACCGTAATATTTTATTATATCCATAGTAGCCATTGATAATCCAGCTCCATTAACCATTAATCCAATATTCCCATCAAGTTTAACATAGTTTAAGTCATGTCTTGCTGCTTCAAGTTCTAATGGATCATATTCATTATCATCTTTCATCTCTGCAACTTGTCTTTGTCTATACAAAGCATTATCATCAAATGAGGCCTTGCAGTCAGCAGCAACAATTTCATCATCTTCAGTAATAGCTAATGGATTAATTTCTATTAATGATGCATCAAGATTAGTAAATGCCTCATACAAAGCAACAAAGTTTTTTTGAGCTTTTTTTGCAATTTTACCTTTCAAGCCAAGTTCATAAGATATTGTTCTTGCGTGATGAGACAGTAATTTGTTGCCAGGCGCTAATCTCACTTTATAAATTTCTTCAGGATTTTTTTCTGCAACCTCTTCTATGTTTACTCCACCTTTTTTTGAAACAACAATAGTATTTCCTCCAGTTTCTCTATCAATTGTAATACAAAAGTATAACTCTTTCTTAATTTTATAAGCTTTCTCAATATAAACTCTACTAACTATTTTTCCCTCTGGACCGGTTTGTGGTGTAATTAGTTTCATCCCAATCATTCGATCAACTTCTTTAATAATTTCTTCTTGATTTTTACAAACCTTAATTCCGCCAGCTTTTCCGCGACCACCAGCATGAACTTGCGATTTAACAACAACTTCCTCCTCATTCAACCATGATGTGACTGTAATTGCTTCATGTGGCTGGTAAATAACCTCACCAACAGGCACATTTACTCCAAACTTAGATATTAATTGTTTTGCTTGATACTCGTGAATATCCATCTTAAACTTTCTAAATTACATTTAAAATTTACAGTCGGCTACAATAACTACTAAAATGATCTTACTCAAGTAGTTTTTTACATTTTTCAGTAAGTTTTTTTACTGCCTTAACTGATTTATAAAACTCAAGTTGTTCTTTTTTTGAAAAAACTAGCTCTCTAATATCCTCTACTCCTTTTTTACCAATTATTACTGGGACTCCAATGAATAAATCCTTTATATTATATTCACCATTTAAATAAACAGAACAGGGAAGTAATTTTTTTTGATCTAAAAGAAAAGATTCTGCCATTTCAATAGCACTTATTGCAGGTGCATAATATGCAGAACTAGATTTTAATAAACCTACTATTTCCCCTCCACCATTTCTTGTTCTTTTTATAATCTTTTCAAGTGTTGACATTGTTAATTTTCCTTCTTTAATGAATTCTAAGATTGGAATTCCACTTATTGATGTATAATTTAACATGGGAACCATGGTATCGCCATGGCCTCCTAGTACCATTGTTTGGATATTGGCTGAGGATACTTTTATTTCTTCAGATAAAAAAAATCTGAAACGAGAAGAATCGAGGATTCCTGCCATACCTACTATCATGTTTTTTTTAATCCCACTTATTTTTTTTAAAATCCATGTCATTGCATCTAACGGGTTAGTTACACATATGACAAATGCTTTTGGGCTATAAGTTTTTATAGCATTACCTATACTGGTCATTATCTTAAGATTAGTTATTATGAGGTCATCTCTGCTCATCCCTGGTTTTCTTGCAATTCCAGCGGTTACAATTATTACATCACTATCTTTTATTTTAGATAAATTTGAAGTTCCATTTATTTTAGAACTAAAATTTCTTACTACTCCACTTTGAGATAAATCTAATGATTTTCCACGAGCAATTCCTTCTTCAATATCAATTAACATAATATTGCCAAGAGATTTAGAAGCTGCAATAGCTGCAAGTTCTCCTCCTATATTTCCCGCACCAATAAGACTTATTTTTTTCAATTAATTTCTCAATAAAAATTATTAAATAATTTTATACATTCAAGAGAGAAACATAAAGTTTTTTAAAATATATCTAAGCCAATATCTACTGCATCAGGATTTTGTGTTATAAATCCAGCTGAAATATAATCTGCTCCAAGTCTAGAGTATTGAACAATATTTTTATTATTAATTCCTCCACTAATTTCAAATAAAATATTTTTATTTTTTTTTAATTTTAGACATTTTTTTACTTCAGATACCTTCATATTATCTAATAAAAAATCATTGCAACCTATTTTCATCAGTCTTTTAACTTGGCTTATTGAATCACATTCAATTTGGAAACTTTTAAGATTTTCTTTTAAAATAATTTTTATTATATTTTCAATTCCTCCTAAAGCTTTTATATGATTATCTTTAATTAATATTTTTTCATTTAAACTATGTCTATGGTTTGTTGCCCCCCCCATTCTAGTTGCATATTTTTCTAGATGTCTTAAGCCTATAGTTGTTTTTCTTGTATCAAGTAGTTTGGTTCTTTTATTTATGATTTTTTGATTTAATTTGTAGGTAGTTGTTGAAATTGCAGATAAATGTTGTAAGAAGTTAAGTATAGTTCTCTCAACAGAAAGTATTTTTTTGCAATCACCTGACAGTACTGCAATTTTTTCTCCAGGTTTAATGATATCACCATCTTTATAGGAAACTTTTATACTAATTTTTTTAAACTGTTTTTTAATAAATTTTTTTATAAATAAAATGCCACATAAAACTATTTTTTCTCGTGGAACAATATAAAATTTTACATCTTTTTTTTTAACTATTAATTTATTAGTCGTTCTATCATTTTTAAAAGATCTACCACCTAAATCTATTTTTAATTCATCAATTAATAAATTAATTGCAATTTTTGAGGTTTTAATTGTATTCAGAGACATAAAAACCTCAACTCATTTCTAGCATTCTGATCAAGGGTTTTTTTGCGTTATTTATTAAATCTGAGTTTATTGAAATAGTTGGGTTCTCATTTTCAAGACATTCATATAATTTTTCCATTGTATTTAATTCCATATATGGACAGGTAGAACAAGAACACTTCCCATCATTAATCGGAGCAGCTATAAATTCTTTATCTGGAGCATTTTTTTTCATTTGATGAATTATGTGAGATTCTGTGGCAATAATAAATTTTTTAGATTCACTAGTTACGACATATTTTAATAATGAAGAAGTAGAACCTATATGATCAGCATGGTTAAGAATCCTCTCTGGACATTCGGGATGTGCTATTAATTCTGAATTAGCATGTCTAACTTTTAGCTTAATAATTTCTTTCTCTGAAAAAGTTTCATGAACAATACATGAGCCTGGCCATAAAACCATATTTCTTCCAGTTATTTTATTTAAATAACCACCTAAATGTTGGTCAGGTGCAAATATAATTTTCTGTTTCTTGGGCAATTGATCAATTATTTTTTTTGCATTAGATGAGGTCACTATTATGTCAGAGAGAGCTTTAATTTCAGCAGAACAATTAATGTATGAAATAACAATATGCTCTGGATAATTTTTTCTAAAATCACTAAACCTATTTGGTTGACATGATTCTTCTAATGAGCATCCTGCATTTAGATCAGGAAGAATGACATTCCTTTTGGGATTAAGTATTTTTGCTACTTCAGCCATAAATTTAACTCCACAAAATACAATAGTACTACAATTTGTATTTTTTGCTTTTTTTGATAAGTCCAGAGAGTCTCCAACATAGTCAGCTATATCTTGAATTTCTTCATCTTGATAATAATGCGCAAGAATAACCGCATTTTTTTGTTTTTTAAGAGAGATAATTTTATCTTCTAAGTGCATTATTTTTATATTTATTAAGTTTAACTTACTATATTTTTAACTTTTTTCTAATACATTAGATATATAACTTTTTGATCCAATTTCCATTAATCTTGAGTAGGTCCTTTTAAATTCATACTTTTTAGTTTTTGCACAAAAAATTTTAGTTAATGGATAAGAAGAAGAAATGGATAAGAAGTTTTTTTTTTCATATATATTATCTATAAGTGAAATGAACCTTGCAATAAGATCTTTTCTGTCTTCATTCAATAATGGAATATTCCTTATAATTATTAGATCAAAATTATTACATATAAATTCGTAATCACTGTTACCTAAGTTTGAACCACATATTTCATCAAACGTACAATCTATTAAATTTTTAGATTCGCTTAATTTTAATTCTATTTTCTTATCTTTAATAATTTTGGTAGGTATAATTTTTTCATTACCAATTAATTTTTTTCTCAATACATTTTGTTTTTTATTATTATCATTTAGGTTGAAAAAAAAATAATGATTTCCTCTTGCACGCCCTAATCTATAATCAATGTTAGATTTAAACTCTAAGATAAAAAAGTTTTTTAAAAAAAAATTAGAAAGTTTTTCTAAAAGTTTTTTTTGTATTATGCTTTTATATAATTTATTAGGAGCTTTGTTAGAAGTAAAAATGACAAAAATATTTTTTTTTATAGCTTCTTCTAAAAAATTAAAAATTAAAATGGCATCTGCTAAATTATTAATTTGAAGTTCATCAATAATAATTAAACGATTTTTAAATATTTTCTCTGATTTTTCTAATTCCGAATTTTTCTTATTTTGAATAAGAGTAATAAATTTGTTAAAATGAAATATTACAGAAAAATTTTTGGGAAGAATTTTGTCGATAGCTTCGGCTATAACCGACTTTCCTGAACCAACATTTCCCCACAAAAAAATTCCATGGTAAGATCTTCTGAAAAATTTATTTATTCTAAAGCTAAAAAGATTTTTTTTGAGTACATTTTCAATAGAGTTTAAAACAACTTTTTGTTCATTGTCTGGTTTAATTAAGAAATTATCTTTAAGATATTTTAATACTTTTTTATTAAGTTCTTTCACATTAAATTAAGTAGACATTTGAAGTTTTTTTATTTCAGAAATTGCTTTTGCTGGATTTAGACCTTTTGGACAAGTTTTAGTACAATTCATTATTGTATGACATCTGTAAAGTTTAAATGCATCATTAAGCATTTCTATTCTTTCTTTTTTATCTTTGTCACGGCTATCAACAATAAATCTATAAGCTTGTAGTAAAATAGCTGGCCCTAAAAATTTATCACCATTCCACCAATAACTTGGACATGATGTTGAACAACAAGCACATAATACACATTCATATAATCCATCTAATTTTTTTCTATCTTCAGGTGATTGAAGTGTTTCCTTTCCAATACTTTTTGATTTTGGTCTTAGCCAAGGTTTGATTGATTTATATTGTTCAAAAAATTCGTTAAGGTCTGGTACTAAATCTTTGATCACTTTCATATGTGGAAGCGGAAAAATTTTAACTGTTTTTGTATTTTTTTCTATTGGTTCTAGGCAAGCCAAACTATTTGTTCCATTAATATTCATTGAACATGAACCACATATACCTTCTCTGCAAGATCTTCTAAATGTTAATGTTGGATCTAATTCATTTTTAATATATATAAGAGCATCAAGCATCATGGGACCACAATCATTCGTATTTATATAAAATCTATCTATTCTTGGTTTTTTTCCAGAATCACGTTCCCACCTATAAATCTCAATTAGTTTGAGATTTTTGGAATTTTTATTTTTTTTAAAAGTTTTACCTTCAATTATTTTTGAGTTTTGAGGGAGTGCAAATTCTACCATATTTTTTTCCTAATATACTCTTGCTTTTGGAGCAATAGTATCTATTTCTTTGTTTTTTGTTTTTAATTGAACTGGTCTAAAATCAAATTTACTTACACCATTATTTTTTGTCCATACTAAGTTATGTTTTAACCAACTCTTATCATTTCTTAATTTGTAATCAATTCTTGAATGTGCACCTCTGCTTTCAGTTCTTTTTAGAGCAGATTCTATACTTGCAAGTGCTTGAATGATAAGATTATGTAATTCTAAAGCTTCAACTATTTCTGTATTCCATATTAAAGATTTGTCTGATATTTTTATATTATCAAGATTTTTTAGGATTTTAAGTAATAAAGATTTACCTTTAGTCATTACTTCACCACTTCTGTATACAGGACAATAATTCTGCATAGTATGCTGCATTTCTAATCTTAACTTAGATACTGAAAAATTTCCTTTAGATTCTCTAATTTTTTCAAATCTTTGAATTAATTTATCAAGAATTTCTTTTTTTATCGGCTTATTTTTTTTTTTAGGATCAATGATTTCAGAGCACCTTTTAGCAGCTGATCTGCCAAAAACTACCAAATCAAGTAATGAATTTGAACCAAGCCTATTTGCACCATGGACTGATACACAAGCAGCTTCTCCAATAGACATTAACCCTTTAACTACATTGTCACTTCCTTTTTTTGAAGTAAGTACTTCTCCATGAATATTTGTTGGAATTCCTCCCATATTGTAATGAACTGTCGGTTGAACTGGTATTGGTTTTTTTGTTACATCTATACCAGCAAAAACTTTTGCTGATTCGGTTATACCCGGAAGTTTTTCATTCAATATTTTTTTATCAAGATGACTCAAATTTAGGTGAATATGATCTTTTTTTGGTCCGCAACCTCTTCCTTCCATTATTTCTGTAGTCATCGACCGAGAAACTACATCTCTACTAGCTAAATCTTTAGCGTTTGGTGCGTATCTTTCCATAAACCTCTCACCATTTCTGTTAGTTAGATAGCCACCTTCACCTCTAGCACCTTCTGTAATAAGAACTCCGGCTCCATAAATACCTGTAGGATGAAATTGGGTAAATTCCATATCTTGTAGAGGTAAACCTGCTCTCAATGCCATGCCACCACCATCTCCAGTACAAGTATGAGCTGAAGTACAAGAATAATATGCCCTTCCATAACCACCAGTTGCTAAAATAACCATTTTAGAGCTGAAACTATAAATTTTTCCATCATGTAAACTCCAAGCTAAAACACCACAGCATTCTTTTTCTTCATTCATTATTAAATCTAGAACATAATATTCAATAAAAAATTCAGCCTCATAGGATAAAGACTGTTGATAAAGAGTATGCAGCATAGCATGTCCAGTTCTATCTGCAGCTGCACAAGTTCTTTGTGCAGTTCCTTCACCAAAATGAGTAGTCATACCTCCAAAGGGTCTTTGATAAATTTTACCGTTTTCAGTTCGTGAAAATGGTACACCATAATTTTCTAGTTCTATAACAGCTTCTGGTGCTTCTTTACACATGAAAGCAATAGCATCTTGATCGCCCAACCAATCTGAACCTTTCACAGTATCATACATATGCCATTTCCAATCGTCTTCACCCATATTTCCCAAGGCAGCACTTATACCCCCTTGAGCAGCAACGGTATGGCTTCTCGTTGGAAAAACTTTGGTGATACATGCCGTTTTTAAATTTGCGGCGGCACAACCCATTGTGGCCCTCAGACCTGATCCACCTGCGCCAATAATAATTACATCAAAATCTTTATTTACAATTTTCATAATCTAAATATATTGGAAATTTTAGATGAAATACAAACAAATTCCTGAAAAGAGCATACAAAAAAGAACTAAAATACTTTTTATAAAGTAAAAAAATTTCTTATAATTTGTCGCATGAACGTAATCATCAATAATAACTGATAAACCGAGATTAGCGTGTAAAACTATTGTAACAGAAAATAAAAATAATAATAATGAATTATAATCAGTTTTAATCCATTTTAATGTTTCAGAATAGCTTTGAAGTTCAACATTATAAATTGATATAATAAACCAAATAAAAAACAACAAAAGAAATAATGCGCTTAACCTTTGAAGTGCCCATAAAAATTTTTCTGGTATTTTAAATATCATGATAAAAATTTAAAACTTATTATTGTTGTTGAGATTAGAGATAAGAGAATAATTACAATACCTGAGATTGAAGAAAATCTGATAGATAATCCATACCCTAAATCCCAGATAATATGCCTTATGCCATTGAGCATATGATATAAAAAGCCATAGATTATTAGAATAAAAAATATTTTTGCCAAATTAGATGAATAAACTTTTATTAATAATGAATAGGGTACCTCTCCTCCAAAAATACACCCAAGCCATATTAAATACAATGGGAATGTTAAGCTTAAGCAAAAACCAGTAATTCTATGTGTGATTGACAATACGGAAGTTATTTGAGGTTTATAAATCTGTAAGTGTGGGGATAGAGGTAATTTATTATTTTTCACTAAATTTATTTTATTGGTAATAATATGGAATAGACTATATCTAATACGATATTATCTGGCAATTTTTCATCAGGAAAAGACATATTGCTATTATTTTTTGAGGCAAGTGTTCTTACTTTTAAGGATCCTATGTTATTATTTATTTTCTCTTTTTCTAATACTTTAGACCATGCGTAAATAGTATCTCCTGCAAAAGTTGGAGCTGAATGTTTGCCAGAATGAATTGCAGCAATTTTAATACTATTTGCAAAGCCGTTACAACTTATTGCTCTAGCCAAAGAAATAATATATCCACCATAAATAATCCTTTTACCAAATCTACCTTTTTCCTCTACATGCTGATTAAAGTGAACTCTAGCATTATTTTGATATAATCTCGTAGCTAATTGATGTTCAGCTTCTTCAATTGTTTGTCCGTCAAGATGATCTATTTCTTCCCCTTCTTTGTAGTCATCATAAAATGCATCACTTCCTGTAATATTTGTGTTCCATGACGACAAATTTAGATCTTTTTGGTAAGTGAATTCTGAGTTAGGAACATGATTTGGTAGTTGTGGAATAACCTTCTCAGTTAAGCCTGATTTCTCACTTTTTTTTCTCATCATTAGCCATCTGAAATAAGTAAGTACTACTTCCCCTTTTTGATTTTTACCTACAGATTCAACATAGACAGTTCCAGTCTTACCATTAGAGTTTTCCTTTAATCCAATTATCTTTGATTCAGCGCTAACCGTATCACCTATAAAAACTGGCTTTAAAAATTTAACACCTGCATATCCTAAATTTGCAATTGCATTTAATGAGAGGTCTGGAACTGTTCTACCAAAAATGAGATGAAAAACTAAGATATCATCAACTGGCATTGACTCAAAACCTAATGCTTTTGAAAATTCTTTAGAATAATTTAAAGCAAACCTACTTCCAGTTGTGGCTAAATAAACTGAAACATCTCCATCTGTTATTGTTCTTGGAACACTATGAGTTATGGTTTCGTCTAATAAATAGTCCTCAAAATATCTACTTTTAAAATTTTTCATTTTTACAAGTGGTTTTTAATTAATTCTTCTGCAATTTGCACACTATTTAAAGCTGCACCTTTTCTTAAATTATCTGCTGCAATCCAAAGTCCCAAACCATTTTTTACACTTGAATCTTTTCTAATTCGACTAACATATACATAATCTTCTCCAGAAGTCTCTTCAGGTGTTACATAACCTCCATCTTTCCTGTGGTCAACTACGGAAACTCCAGGAAATTTTTTTAAACATGCTGTTGCTTTTTTTTCATCAATTGGCTTTATTGTTTCAATATTTACGGATTCAGCGTGACCAATAAAAACTGGAACTCTCACGCATGTTGAAAAGATGCTTATATTGCGATCTAGAATTTTTTTTGTTTCTTCTACCATCTTCCATTCTTCTTTTGTTTGTCCATTATCTAGGAATTTATCAATATGTGGAATAACATTAAAAGCAATATTTTTTGTAAAGAAATCATTTTTCAGAGGTTTGTTTTTATATACGTTTAAAGTTTGATGAAATAATTCGTCCATCGCAGTTTTTCCAGCACCAGAAGTTGATTGATAGGTTGAAACAATAATTCTTTTTATTGTGAATTTATCGTGTAATGGTTTTAAAGCCATAAGCATTTGGATAGTTGAACAGTTAGGATTTGCAATAATTTTTTTTTTTTTATATTTTGCAATTTCTTTTGGATTAACTTCGGGAATTATTAGAGGAATATCTTTGTGCATTCTATATAAAGAAGTATTATCAATCACTACTGCATTTGACTTTGTTGCAATTGGCACGAAACTTTTGGAAACTTTTGAACCTGCTGAAGATAAAACTATTTCAACTTTTTTAAAATCAAAGTTTTCTAAATTTTCAACCTTTAATGTTTTTTTTTCATCAATATTTATATCAGCACCCTCCGATTTTTTTGATGCAAGAGCAAATATTTTATTATAAGGAAATTTCCTTTGAATTAAAATATTCAAAATCTCTCTTCCTACATTTCCTGTTGCTCCAACAATTGCTAGATTAAATTTTTTCATAATTTAAAATTATTTAGTTCATTTATAAGAATATCACCCATTTCAGAGGTTCCGATTACATTTTCTGAATTATTTGCAATGTCTGCAGTTCGATATCCTTTTGTAAGAACATTGTTTATTGCTCTTTTAATTAAATCATTATATTTTTTTTCTTTAAATGAATATTCTAACATCATTCCCACGCTCTGAATCATTGCCAAAGGGTTAGCTATATTTTTTCCAGCAATATCTGGAGCAGAACCATGAACAGGTTCATACATAGCCTTAACTTTTTTAGTTTTTTTATTTATATGACCTAATGATGCAGAAGGAAGCATACCAAGGGATCCAGTTAACATTGAGGCACAATCAGATAAAATATCTCCAAACATATTTGTTGTTACTATAACATCAAATTGCCTTGGCTCTCTAACTAATTGCATTGAAGCATTATCTACATAAATATGCTTTAGTTCTACTGATGGATAATTTTTAGATACATTTATTACCGTCTCTCTCCACAATTCTGTAGATTCAAGAACATTAGCCTTGTCAACAGAACATAATTTTTTTGACCTTTTCATAGCAGTTTCAAAACCTATTATAGCGATTCTTTCAATTTCATCAGTTGTATAAGATAGTGTATTAAAACCTTTTTTTATTTTCTCTGATATCTTTTTTATTCCTCTTGGCTCACCAAAATATATTCCACTTGTCAATTCTCTTATTATCATAATGTCAAGCCCAGCAATTAAATCTTCTTTTAAGCTAGATGATGATTTTAAAGCATCAAATACAATTGCAGGTCTGAAATTAGCAAATAAATCAAGCTCCTTTCTTATTTTTAACAAGCCTCTTTCTGGTCTTTTTTCAAATGGTAAGTCTTCCCACTTAGGACCACCCACAGCTCCGAGTAAAATTGCATCACTATTGTGTGCAATGTCTAAAACATTATCTGTTAATGGCTCATCGAAGGCATCTATTGATTCTCCACCAACAAGGCAATTTGAAATTTCAAAGCTGAGATCAGAATTTGTTTCCAACCATTGAAACACTTTTTCAGACTCTCTGGCAATTTCTTTTCCAATTCCATCACCAGGCAGTAATAATAATTTATATTTTTTCCCCATTTTTATTTAAATTTCATAACCAAGGATTCATTTTTTTAGTTTTTTTTTCATAGATATCAATATCCTTACTTTTTTTAAGAGTTAAAGCTATATCGTCCAAACCTTCTAATAAACATTTTTTCCTAAAAGAATCTATTTCGAAATTTATTATTTTTTTACTCTCATCGATAATAGTTTGTTTTTCTAAATCAACTGTAAGCAACTTTTTATTTTCAGCAACATTAATTAAATAATCAATTTTTTTTTGATCTAATTTAATTGGTAAGATTCCATTTTTAAAGCAATTATTATAAAAAATATCAGCAAAACTGGGGGCAATTATACATTTAAAGCCAAAATCAAGAAGAGACCATGGTGCATGTTCTCTGCTACTTCCACAACCAAAATTTTCTCCAGTGATTAAAATACAAGCTGTTTTATATGGGTCCCAATTTAAAATAAAATCATTTCGTATATTCCCATTAAGATCATATCTTAGTTCATGAAATAAGTTTTTACCCAAACCTGATCGTTTAATAGTTTTTAAAAATTGTTTAGGAATAATCATATCAGTATCAACATTAATCATTGGAAGTGGAGCCGCAATACCTATAATTTTTTTAAATTTTTTCATTTATAAATCTTCAACTAAACAAATATTGCCTCGAATTGCTGATGCGGCAGCGACTGCAGGACTAACAAGATGAGTTCGACCTTCTCTTCCTTGTCTTCCTTCAAAATTTCTGTTAGATGTAGAAGCACATCTTTCTTTAGGTTTTAGTTGGTCTGGATTCATTGCCAAACACATTGAACATCCTGGTTCACGCCAATCAAAGCCAGCTTCAATTAAAATTTTATCCAAACCTTCTCTTTCGGCTTGTTCTTTAACTAAACCAGAACCAGGAACTATCATAGCATCTACGGTAACCTTTTTACCATCAACAACTTTTGCAACTTCACGTAAATCTTCAATTCTTCCATTAGTGCAAGATCCAATAAAAACTTTATCAATTTTTATATCCTTTATATTTTGATTCGCGTTTAAACCCATATATTCTAGTGAACGTTCAACAGCTTTTCGTTTTTTAATATCATCAATATCTTTTGGATCTGGAACTTTCCCAGTAATCGGAACAACATCCTGAGGACTTGTACCCCAAGTAACTTGAGGAGAAATATTTTTTGCTTTGATAGTAACTTCTTTATCATATGAAGCTCCAATATCTGAGGGTAATGAATTCCAAAATTTTATTGCCTTATTCCAATTTTCATTTTTTGGTGCGAAAGGCCTTCCTTTGATATAATCGAAAGTTTTTTCGTCAGGAGCTATTAAACCAGCGCGAGCTCCTCCTTCTATGCTCATATTACATATTGTCATTCTACCTTCCATACTTAAATTTTTGATAGCCTGACCAGCATATTCAATAACATATCCTGTTCCTCCAGCTGTACCAATCTGACCAATTATTTGTAATATTATATCTTTTGAGGTAACGCCCAGACTAACTTCTCCGTCAATCATAATACGCATATTTTTTGCAGGCTTTTGTATAAGAGTTTGAGTAGCTAACACATGTTCAACTTCACTTGTTCCAATTCCAAAAGCCAA
>NZFI01000057.1:0-41174 GCA_002690595.1 Rickettsiales bacterium | reverse complement strand
TAATGCAATAACTGAAGTATCAGCAGCATGTANAACGATNGTTCCATTTGGATGNTAGTTNACACCACGGTTTACGTTATCACAGCACATAACTGAAATAACTCTNTCCATAGTNTCACCACCTGGATANTTACCACCTTTNACNGGNTTGTATTTCCAAATGATTNTTTGGTTATCGTTAAGATCTAAAGCNTACACAATGTTTGGAATTGCAGTNTGAACATACATTACATCTCCAATNACAAGTGGNCCACCTTCGTGACCTCTAAGNACACCAGTAGAAAAAGTCCAAGCNACTTTTAANCTACCAACNTTACTTTTNTTNATTTGATCTAACTCAGTNTAACGCTCNCCNGCATANTTNCCAGACTGNTGTACCCACTGANNNGGATCANNCATCATCTTTTCTANCTTNGNNTTAGCAGANACCGNAAAAGGTAANGCTAATGCAGCAGAAGCGATGAGGGTTTTTTTCAAAATACTCATAAAAGTATTCCTCCCTATAGTTAGGTTAATGTTAAGGCAAAAAAAAACTTGCCCGTTTAAATTGAGAAAAAAAGACTCTAAAACTTAAGTTAATAAGATTTTAATGTAATTTCCTCCCGAGGTATTACATACCTTATATGCTATATTATGTATGAATAATAGAAATTCAAGTAAAAAATGAACATAAGATGAACGAAATCGTTATTTTTTATTCATTTTAAGAAAAAATTGTTTAAAATCAATATTTTATAAATTAATTTTTTTTAAAAAAAGTTGTGGATAACTCTAAAGTATTCTTATCATCTATTATTATTATTGCATTTATGAATTATAGTGCTACATTTGTCGAATAACGTTTTTGTTTCTAGAGGAAGATATATGATGAAAATTTTTGCAAAATCTTTGGTATTTGTTTTTTTATTTACAGCTTTTGATTCTAATTCAAAAGATTCCTTACCACCACATGATAAATGGAATAATGAATTAAAAGAACTTATTTATGATGATAGCACAGAGTTGTTAGATGGAAAAGATTTTATGGAATTAGTAACACCTTACAGGGCTCATGATGCGGCTATTGTTCCAATATCATTGAAATTTAACACAAACCAAAAAAGCAACAACTATGTTAAAAATGTGATTATTGTAATTGATGAAAATCCCTCTCCTGTTGTAGGTAAATTTAATATGTCCCTTAAAACTGGTTCTGCCAATTTCTCAACTCGAATTAGAATTGATAAATATACGTATGTTAGAGCAATTGCCGAAATGAACGATGGTAAGCATTTCATGGTTGCTAACTTTGTTAAGGCTGCTGGTGGTTGCTCTGCTCCAAGTCTAGCAGATATGGATACAATAATGGCTCGATTGGGNAAAANGAAGATGAAACTTATTGAAACAGGATCTGAAGGTAGACTAAATAAAGCACAGTTTATTATCAGTCATCCAAATTTCTCTGGTTTGCAGTTTAACCAACTAACTCGTGCCGAAATACCAGCACATTTTATCGATAATGTAAGCATTAGGCAGGATGATGAAATAATCTTGGAAGTATCTTCTGANATATCAATTTCTGAAGATCCCTCTTTCACATTTCATTATGTTAATACTGGTGGACCTTTAGTAGTTGAAGTGACCGATAGCATGGGCGAAAAATACACAAAAGAATGGAGTGTTAATCAGATTGTCAGTTCATCAAATTAAAATAATCTAAAAACATTCAAGCTCAGATGCAGCTTGTGCTCTAAAAAGTTTGTCCATTCTTTCTTTAGAAAGACCTACACTTTTAAATGCTTCTTCTCTAGGACTATTACCTAATTGAAGTCTACTTATTGCTTCAGCTTCTGCATATTCATCAAATGAAATTCTTTTAGCTATTTCATCAATTGCACATGAACACTTTGCCATGTAATCTCGATTATTAAGATTCGAACTCATGCATGCAAAAACAAATTCTGATCTTGTTAATGTTGGGAAGTCATTTTTACTATCGNTTGCATACAATNTTTTTGGTGTGATTATATGAGTAAAAAACATTATAAATAATATGATTATTGAGCTGTTTTTCATAGTTTGTTTTTCTCCTTTTTTTCTTTAAAATTTTCTCTTAATTGTTTATTGGTCTTTGTACCTTGGTAGATAAGAGTTTCTTTGATAGTGTCCTTTGTATCTTCAGTATCTTTGGAGTATGCTTCTATTTTAAAAATATGACCAGGTATATTTTCAGATAGAGTTACTCTAAACTCCTTTGTTTTGTAACGTGATATTCTATTTTTTAATTTTGTTTTCAAAAAAGGTTGAAAATAAATTTCAGTTGCCGGATATTCTTCTTCTTTAAATTTAATAGTTGTCTGTTTAATTTCTGTTGCAGCAATTGCATGCCTAATTCTGCTTCTGAAAAATAATGCATTGCCTCCTGTTAATCTTTGCATATCCCTTGCATCTCTCTCAAAAAAAAGCATGAATACAGGATTACCTTTTGCACCAATTTGTGGAGGAAAACGAACCTTATTTCTTCCCTTTAAATATCTAAAAGTAATGTATTTTCTTTTTTCATCATCAATTTTAACAATATTTAATACTACGTTTCCAACAAAATTATCCTCTCGAGTAGATTCTTTCGTAAATTTGTAAAAAATTCTGGATGGTTCTTCAATAGAAACTAAATGTGGCTCAATAAATAATTTTACATTGGCAGATGACATTTCGTCAATTAGTGATTGTTTAAATTCTTCAGTTCCCCACTTTGCTCTTTTCTCTTCGCCATCAATTGCATTAGAAAAATCAACTTCATTTTCTTGAGCAAACAAGACGTTAGTTTCATTATTTGAGCTCAATAAAAAAATCAATATCAAAAGAAAAATTTTAATTAATTTATTTTTATTCTTCATAATGTTACTTTTATGCCTATTTAGTAATAATATTTCAACCATGAATTTATATACTTTATTTCTATGATGACAAAATACAAAAAATTTAAAGCTTTATCAACTGGTTCTTGGGTTCCTGAAAATTTTGATAAAAGAAGAAAATCAAAGACATACGACATCTTAATAAATAATTTAGTGCTTAAAGCTTTGATTGGTATTCATGATTTTGAAAAGAATAAAAAACAGAAGATTTCTATTAGTTTAAGTATAAAAGTTTCTGATGATTTGAAAAAAACTGAAGATAATATAGATAATGTTGTTTCATATGAACACATTGTAAATGATATAAAATCTATAGTTAATGAAGGTCATATAGGACTTTTAGAGACTTTGGCAGAGAAAATTACAAAGATATGTTTCTCAGAAAAAAGAATTCTCAGCATAAGAGTAAAAATAGAGAAACTTGAAGTTTTTAAAGAAACTGAAAGTGTTGGAATTGAAATTTACAGAGAAAATAATTCAGTTTTGACAAAAAAAGTTGGAAAATTATTAAAAATAAAAAAATAATACATGTGGGTAATAAAGCTTGGAGGAAGTTGGTTATCAAATCCAAATTTAAAAAAATTATTAAAACTATTTAATAAATTTAGATCTACACCAATTACATTGGTAGTTGGTGGTGGAATTTTTGCAGATGCAGTGAGAAAATCACAAAAATATTTAAATTTTGATGATGAATTTGCAAACTATATGGCTATTAAAGCGACAGAACAGTATGCAGAATTAATCAATAAAACATGTCCTTTTGTCAGAGTTACAAGAAAATATTCTGATTTACTTTCAAAAAAAAATATTAAAATTTGGTTGCCTCTTAGACACCTCAGTAGAAATAGTTCTTATGAAAAAAATTGGGATTCAACCTCAGATTCTATCGCATGCTGGTTGAGTAATAAAATGAGTTCAGATGGAGTTATATTTATTAAATCAATAAACTTAAAAACATTTAAAGATCTTAGAATTAAAGTTTTACAAAAAAAAGGAATTATTGATAAAAATATACTAAAATATGTAAAAAAAAATAATTCACTGAAAATTATTGGTCCTGAGGTTTTAGAAATTATTGAACAAGAAAAAAGTTGGTATAATGTGTTAAAGAAAATTAAAAATATAAAATATAACTTATGAAAGATAAACAAAAAATTAGAAGGTGGGCTTGGGTTTTAACTGGTTCAGGACATTTTTTTAACGAAAGTATAAGATTAATAAATTATTTAACCAATATAGATCTTTTTGTTTCTAAAGCTGCTGAAGAAGTTTTAATAATGTATAAAAAAAAAGGAGATATACCTAAAAAAATAAATATTTATAAAGATAATACAGCCAGTTCAGTTCCAGTTGGACAATTTTATAGAGGGATTTATCACACATTAATTATGGCTCCAACATCAAGTAATACTGTTGCTAAATGTGTTTTTGGTATTTCAGATAATTTAGCCACAAACGTTTTTGCTCAATCTGGCAAATGTAGAGTACCTTGTATTTATTTTCCTTGTGATTCAGCTCCAGAATTAAAAACAAGATCTCCTAAGGGAATGGTTGATGTTTTTCCGCGAAAAATAGATCTTGATAATGTAGAAAAATTAAAAAAATTTGAAAAAACAAAAGTAGTATTAAGTTTTAAAGAATTAAAGAAAGAAATTTTGATTAGAGAAAAATGTCTGAAAGAATCTTATTCTTAACTGGAAAACTAGCTGAAAGACAACTTAAAAGGATTCTTGAAGATATGAAACCTGATTTTAGTTATAGAATAAACCAAATAGGAGTAAGTGTTGCAGCTTTAATGTCTGAAAATATAATAATGAGAAGAATTAAACAAGAGCAAGATGTAGATAAAATTATTGTTCCAGGCAAGTTTAGAGGTGATTTAGATAAATTATCAAAATATTTTAAAATTCCAGTTGAAAGAGGTCCTGAAGATCTGAGACATTTACCAGATTATTTTGGCTTAGATAGTTATCAAAATAATATAGAAGATTATGAATGTATGATTTTTTCTGAAATTGTTGATGCTTCAATCTTAAACGTTAGTCAGATAATGGATATATCAAAACAATATAAAAAAGATGGTGCTAATATTATTGATTTGGGTTGTATGCCTGATACTTATTTTCCTCACCTTGAAGAAGTAATTTTTAAGTTAAAAAAAGAAGGGTTTTCAGTTTCCGTTGACTCTGCAAACTCTGAGGAATTGATTAGAGGTGGGAAAGCAGGTGCAGATTATCTATTAAGCATCAATGAAAAAAATATTTTTGTTATGGATGAGGTTCAATCTACTCCAGTACTTATTCCAAATAAATCAGGTGATATGTCTTCATTAGAAAGATTAATAAATAAGTTTTTAACTAAGAAAAAAAAGTTTTTTGCCGATCCAATTTTAGATCCTATTCATTATGGTTTTTTAGAATCAATTTCTAGATATAAAGAATTAAGAAAAAAATTTCCAAAAATTGATATTTTAATGGGTATTGGAAATTTAACAGAATTAACTGATTGTGATTCGGCAGGGGTTACTACAGTTTTAATGGGCTTAGTATCTGAGCTTAATGTCAAGGGTGTATTAGTAGTTCAAGTTAGCAACCATTGTAGGAATGCAATTAAAGAGGCAGATAGAGCAAGGAAGTTGATGTTTTTTGCAAAAAGCAATCAAAGATTACCTATCGGTATAGATAAAGGTTTAATGTGTCTAAGGGAGAAAAAACCGTCAAGATTAGAAAAGGATGAAATAAATTATATAAAATCATTAGTTAAAGATAAGAATTATAGAATTCTTTTATCTAAAGATGGAATTAATACTTTTAATTCAAAAATATTTTTAACTGGATTAGATCCTTTTGAATTTTACGATTCATTAGAAGTTGGAGATGATCCAAGTCATGCATTCTACTTAGGCGTAGAGTTGGCAAGAGCTCAAATAGCATTTCAATTAGGAAAAAATTACAATCAAGATAATGAGCTTGACTGGGGAGTTGCGGTAGAAAAAAAAAAAGAAGATCTTAATAGAAGACCTGATCTAAAATCAACCCAAAAAAAGAAATGATAATAGAAACCATAATCTCATCTTTAGATAGTCAGGGTAAATTAAATATTGCCCCCTTTGGCATTAAAAAAACTTCAAATTATATATATATCTCTCCATATAGACCATCTTTAACTCTCAACAACTTAATCTTAAATAAATGTGCAGTTGTTAACTATATTGATGATGCATTAGTTTTTGTTAACTGTATCGTTGGAAAAAAAAGATTTATTAAAAAAAAATGTAAAAAAATTGAATGTTTTTTTATTAATGATGCATTAAGTTACGATGAAGTTAAAGTCGTTAAATACTCTGAGGATAAAAATAGACCAACTTTTAAGTGTAAAATTTTATATTCCGAAAATTGCAAGCCATTTGGAGGTATGAACAGATCTAAAGCAGCAATAATTGAAGCTTGTATACTTGCAACAAGAACTAAATTACTTAAAAAAGAAAAAATTTTAAAAGAACTTAAATATCTGTCAATTTCTGTAAAAAAGACATCAGGAAAAAGAGAATTGATTGCTTGGGAAAAAATTACTGAATACATAAATAGGAGTTTGAAAAATAAAAACTAAACTCTTAATCAGTGTTAAAGATATTTTAGAAATTAAAAAAATTATAAAATATACAGATATTGTAGATCTAAAAATGCCAGATTTAGGTCCTCTTGGATCTTGGAACAAGAAAAATATAGTTAAAGTTATTGATAAGTATAAATTTAAAAAAATTTTAAGTGCAACTCTTGGAAATATCATAACAAATGAAAAAATAATAAGTAATTTATTGGAATTTGATAATTTAGGGCTAGATTATATTAAAATAGGTCTTTTTAATAAAAAGATTGAAGATATAAACAAACTATTTCTCTTATTAAAAAAATTGAATTTAAAAACTAATTTGGTTGGTGTTTTCTTTGCTGAAAATAAAAACTTACTAGATTTTTTTATAAAAAATAGTTTCAAGTTAAAAGAATCTAGATTCAAAATTATTCTAATGGATACATTAAATAAACAATCTGGAGGGCTTTTAGATATTTTTTCAGTTTCTGAATTAGATTATTTTGTGCAAAATATCAAAAAAAATAATTTAAAAGTAGGCCTGGCTGGTAAAATTCAATCTTTTCAGATAAAAACTCTTTTATCATTGAGTCCTCATTTAATAGGATTAAGATCAGCTGTTTGTGATAGAAATAATAGAAACTTAGATATTTCAGAAGATTTAGTTCAAAAAGTAAGTGATCAATTTAAATCAGATACCATTAATGCGCATGAGGTAGCTGGAGCATGATATGATGCTTCATTTATTTTACTATTATTTCCTTTAAGGAACTTTTTAAAGTCTATGACTTTAATCTTTTGCTTTTTACAATATTTTTTCATTACTTCTTTTCCAATTCCACAAATAATTAAAGGAAAATCAGATCTAACACTATTTTTTTTTTTTTAATTTATTAATTTCTGTAAAAATTTTATTTAATTGAATGGAAACTAGTTTTTTTGAAAGACTATGAATAAAGTTGAAATCTTTTTTTTTAAAATCAATGCCAAAATTCCTAGCTAATCTTTTATAACTATTCTTAATTGATTTACTTCTAAAATCACATGCAGGATAAAGGTCCATATTTTTAGAAAGAAGTTTGTTAATGCGATATAGATCTGCTGTATTAGAAAAAAATTCAGACATTAAATGAAAATCTTTATTATTAATCTTTACTTTATTTGTTAAAGAGTTTGTTGGAGTTCTTGTTAGACCAGTATATACTAGTTCAGAATTATTCAATCTTCCAAAATCATCATAGTATTTATTAATTATTTTTTTGTCTTTTATTAAAATTAAATCTGTCGAAGTAGAACCAAAGTCAACAACAATACAATTAGAAACTTTTTCTTTAATAAACTCTGCAGTAGCTAGCCAATTCATTGAAGCTATAGATTTTAAATCTGGATTAATTAAAAATTTATTTTTTTGATTGCAGAAATAATATTTCTTCATCTTCAGTTGTTTGGTACATTTTAAAATTTTTTTAACACCAATAAGTCTATCTTTAAAGTTATCACATAATTCTGCAGTCATCGTTATTCCACATGTTATATTTCCAACATATTTATTAATTTTTTTAAAATACTTATTTAAATCTTCAGTACCTTTCCAGATTGGAAATTGAAGTTGATTAACAAAAATAATTGATTTGTTATTATCAAGTCCAATTAATTTAGTATGTGCTCCTCCAATATCGATTCCAAGAAAGTGAATATTTTTTTTAATCATTTTAGAAAATTAATTTAACTTTTTTAATTTCTTTAACTAATTTATTTTTATTAATCTTTTTATTACAGTAGAAGTTAATTATTTCGTTAATACGATCAACTCCATATGCTTTTTTTAATGCATTATACGAACTTGTAAATCTCAAGTTTACCTCTATTATTTTCCATATATTATTATGCAGAAGAACATCCACGCCAACATAACCCAGAAGACCTTTATATTTATCAGTTAATTGATTGGCTAATTTTTGAAATTCTTTTCTGTATTTTTCATAACCACCAGCAATAATTCCGACCTGTTTAAGATTATTATTCTTTATATTTATTAACTGTTCGTTACATGAAAGTAATAAATTATTTCCATTATGACAAAGCATCGAAAAACTTCCAGTCTGATTTTTTCTATATTTTTGTATTATATAGGGAAAATCAATTTCTTTTAACTTAGTTTCTAGTTCCAAAAAATTTTTAACAATATAAGTATTTTCAGAACCACAGCTTACAATAGGTTTAATGATAAATTTTGATTTTTTTTCTTTAATTTCATTAATATTTTTATATGTTTCGATGCAAGGAATTTTTTTTTTACTTAATTCTATTGATGTATTAATTTTTGATGAGAATATTTTAAGACTTTTTGAATTCGAATTTATTACATTAAGACCTAATTTATTTAATTTTGTTATAATATTTAAAAGCAAAAAATTATTTTCAGGTGCAATAACAATGACTTTAGGGTTATATTTTTTTATTGATCGACTAAAATTTTCAAGGTTAAATTTTGAATTTGTTTTTAAATAAAGTACTTTTTTTAATTCTTTACATCTTAATCCTTTATTTCTAACTACAATAATCTTTTTAACTTCTGGGTTTTTTTTAAAATCTAAAATTAAATTATTGGCCATTCTTAATCCTTCTTTTAATAAAGATTGTTCCTGGTCTTCAGATTTAGTATGTTTTGCGGACAAATACTCAAGAAGAACTATATTTGTCATATTATCGTTTTTTTTTTATGAATATTATACCAGCAATAGATTTTAAAAATGGAAGGGTTGTAAAAGCATTTGCCGGATTAAGAGGCAATTATAAACCACTTATTCAAAATACTAAAGATTATTCTGATCCATTTTTTTATATAAAATTTTTAGTTGAAGAATTAAATATAAATACTATTTACATCGCAGACTTAGATTCAATAAGTGGTTCAAAAAAAAATTGGTATTTATTAAAAAATATAATTTTAAAATACTCATCAATTTCTTTTTGGATTGATGCTGGATTTAGTTGTCCAGCTAAGTTAAGAAAATTTGATATATTTTTAGGTAATACTTCCAACTTATCAATCAAATGGAAAGCAGTTATTGGAACTGAAACCTTATTTAATGAGAGGTTTCTTTACACATTTATGAATAAAGGAAAATCACTAATATCATTAGATTTTAACGGCACTGAAAATAAATGGTTTAAAAAGTTATATTATAACTCTGATATAATTTTAATGTTTGTTAATAGGGTTGGTGGGAGAGGTGTAGATTGGAAAAAATTAGAAAAGTTTAGCAGATTTATACCCCCAAAAAAAAGTTATATTGCAGGTGGTATTAGGTATAGTGGTGATCTTTTACAAATTAAAAGAAAAGGTTATAAAGGTGTATTGTTATCTTCTTTAATACACAAAAATTTATTAAATATTAAAGAATTAATGCTAGGGACTAGTTACGTCCCTAGAATTTAATTTTTAAAAAATGAGAACAACCTTGATAGCCATCCTGTATTACTTTTACTATCATTAGATGACTTCATGTTGGATGAGTCTCACTTGGCAGCAAAAGGATGTTCTGCTGATTTATATGAATCAACAACTTCACTTGTTTTTGGAGAACCAGAAACAGCTCTTTCAATCGCCTCTTTTGTTGCAGCATAATTATTCTCTTGGATTGCCTTATCATCTTCTGCAAGCCAGTGAATAAAAACACCAACTGAGATAAATAAATCATCAGCTTCTGCGGCAGGAATAGTTCCTTCAGCAACACAGTCCATAACTGCTCTTGCCACACCATGTTGAGCAGGTCCAAACATTTGAACTGCTTGTTTTGCACCTTTAATTGTTACTTTGTTAAACATACAAGTCGCAGGTTTAGTCATAAGATTAGGCGCAACAACTGCTAATAATGCAGTAAAACCATCTTTGTTATTGGTTAAGCTATTTGCAAAAGCAGTTTCAGCAGCTGTACCTCTGGGACCAATTATAAGATCAATATGAGCCACTTCATTTCCATCTCCAAGAAGAGATTCGCCAACTAACATTTTATTAATTTTTGCCATTTTTCCTCCAAAAATTTAAATTAAAAAAATTAATATTAACTAGTTTAAATTTTATTTAAACCAGAAGTTGTTACTATATCTGTTAATTTATCTATTAGCAAGGTAGTTACTGTTAAATCAGCACATGTTCCCGGATTGGTATGTGTTTTTTTTAAATAATTATCGAGTTCTTTTATTTTTTTTTTATTTTTTTTACTTTCATTCAAAACTATTTTTTTTGATATCCAAAAAGTTTTTTTTTTAATCATATCAGCTTTACAGTGACCATATTTTCTTTGTATATGACTATCCGGGTCTTTCGATAAATATTTTAAATATAGACATTGAGTTGAAAACTCCTTTGAAAATTTTTTTTTCGTTGTTGTAAGGTATGATAACCCAAATTCAAAAATTTCTTGAAAAATACTATAATAACATCGAGAGATTCTATCATGTTTAGCACCTATTTTCATAATCTCTTGAAAACTATAATTCTTAGCAAAATCATTATTTATATTTGCTTTTCCATTATAGTTTTTGATTCCTCCAGGATTACATATTTTAATTGCTTCAAAAATATAGGTACCATCCTGTTTATCTATTTCACTAATTTTTTTAGAGATACTTGATCTTATTTGATTATAAGAAATAAAACCTTCGATTGCAGTTTTTATTATTGGTGCAGTTAATAAGATTATGCCAAGGTTATAATTAGTATTAAGTTCTGTCATGCATTTTTTACAAGCTAAAAAAATTGACTTTCCCAGTTTAATATTTTTATTTGACAAAATTTCTCCTGAAATTTCAGCTGCGCGATAAAACTTTTTTTTTTCCATACCTAAGATAGGAGATTTGACAGATACATTTCCAGGTTTTAAATAATATATTTCTTCAAAACAAGATGATAAATATAATTTCTTAATAAGTTGACTATTATTTTTAAATTTTGACATTATTAAATTTTTTTATATTCATTAAAAAATCATTTATTAAAATTTCTGTAATATTTTTCTCCTCAACGCTTTGTATTGCTCTCCAGGATGGAATACTGTTTATTTCTAGTATAAAAACTTTATTTCTATCAATTTTTAAATCTAAGCCTCCGTATCCAAGTTTAAATAACTTTGAAATATTAATTGAAATTTCACGAATTTTTTTATCGTAAATTATTTTTTCAATTTTCGCACCTTGGAAGGCATTTGTTATAAAGTTTTGTGAAATTCTTTTTATTACAGATATAACCTTGTGATTGCTAACTAAAACTCTTAAATCCCAAAATATTTCTGCATTTATATCTCCAACAAATTCTTGAATATAGTAAATACCTCCAACAGGTATTATTTTGTTAAATTCATTTTTATTTTTTAAAATTTTAATCCCTTTACCTTGAGAACCAAATAATGGTTTATAAATTAGATTTTTTTTATTTAAGAATATTTTAGTATCTAAAAAGTTATTTCTTTCACTGAAGACCCAAGTATTTGGAGTATCGAAATTATTAATTTTCAAAATGCCAGAAGTCCTAGATTTATCAACAGTTTTTTCTATTATTCCAGCTGAATTATGAATATAAATTCCAGAATCTTTGAGAAGATGAAGAATAGTTAGTTTAAAGGTTATTTCTTCTATCGTTCCATTAGATATAAACCTTACCCAAATACCATCAAATTTTTTTAGTTTTTTCTTAAAAAACATTATTCTTTTTGTTCTTGAAAGAATAAGTCTTAAATCAGAAAATGTATAAGAATAAACTTTACAATTTTTTTTTTCTAATTCTAACTTTAAAACCTTAGAGTGCCAATCGTGAATATCACTAATGATACAAATTGTCGTCATATCAAAAAAAAGATTTTTCTATTAAATCTTTATTAATGTTTCCAAAACAAAAAGTTTCACCTGTTTCAAGTGCATTAATTATAATTTTAGCTGGGCTAAAAAGCATTCCATCTATTTTGTAAAAGTCCCCTTTATAATCTTGAAAAATGTTTTTAAAAGGTTTGCCATAATCTTTGGAGTTGCTGCTTGGTAATTGTTTAGCAAGTTCAATTATGTCATTAGTAGGTCCTTTAATAGATAAAAAAACTTCTCCTCCATATATAATAGAATCATTAGTTCTACCCATGCCTGTAATCATATCCTTTGCAATTGGAGGTATAAGAGCAGTGCCCATCCCATCAACAACTCTCTCAAGAGGAAATTTTAATTCATGAGCTTTATGTAATGCTACTTCTAACACTCTTGAAACAATTTGAATATTTCCTGACATACTTGTTGTAGGAGTTAAAATAAAAATAATTTTAGACTCTTCAACATTACAATCCTTGCTTACTTTTTTTATAATTTCAATTGGAGGTTCTTTATCTACCTCTAAAATTAGAGCAGTTTTATTATGATTATCTATATAATTAAGTTCTTTAAAAATTTTTTCTCTCTGTGCTAATGATCTTCCAGGTCCTGAACCTAATGAAAAAAAATCTTTGTGTTGCAAACTCCATCCAGCATATTGACAACCAAGACAGGCTAAAACAGGGTTGCTTGATCTTACATTCACACTCCATCTAGATTTAGATGAAATATTATTAAGAACTATGTCAACTTTACCCAACCCTCCAAGGCAAATTTCAGAAATTTTAATTCCTGATTCTATACTACCGTCTGTTTTTATTCCTGCATCAATTATTGTACAATTCAATTTACCTTTATAAACCTGCAGTCTAAATTTTTCTTTATTCTTAATTAAATTATCAATAAGTTTTTCTGTTGTTTTATTAATACTGAAAACTTTCTCTGTCATTTTTCGTCCCCTAGTCAATTTATATTTTTATTATAATTTCAGATAATTTTTTAATTTTACTTTTTACTCTCTTTAAACTTTTGGATTTTGCATGAACTAAACATAAAGGTTCTGACTTTGACATCAAAATATTTCTATTTGGTAACTCTGAGAAATTCTTTGATGTTGAAATTTTATTAAACCTTTTTATGTTTTTAGAATCAAAGATTTTTTTTTTATTACAGTAAACTATTGCTGTTGAATAATAAAAATCTGTTTTAATAAAGGAGGTATTTTTACTAAATAATTTTTCCTTGTATATTTTTGATAAAAAATTTATTGATAAACCTGGGCGAGCATTAATATCTATCACCTTAATGTTATCGTAATCATTATTATGAATAATAAAGTCAATGCTATTTAATCCATTTAAGTTTGTTGCTCTTACTATTTTTTCAATAATTGGTCTAATTTTTTCAATTAATTCTTTAGGATCTTTTATTGTTACTATTCCTTCAAGAAGAAAAGGAATTTTTTCTGTTTTACTAAACCATTGAGAGCAAACAGAATAAATATTAAAATTATACTTATTTGAAAAAAATTGAACTGAAATAATACGACCTTCTATAATTTTCTGAAAAAAGGTATTTTTTTTAATAAATTTTTTTTTAAAATTCTCATCTAATTTTTTAACTAAAATTCCTCCCACAGAACGTGTATCTTTAAATAACCAATCTGATTTTTTTTTAGGCAACGATAAACTCAATTGTGGATGAGGAATATTTTTATTCTCAAAAGTTTTATATAGTCTTTCCACACTATTAATTTTTTTAAGTGTTTCAATATTATTACCTAAATTTTTTCTGTTGGAAATAAAATCATAGTCTAAAATTCTTTCTGCAATACCAGAACCTATGAGAACTTTTTTTTTTCTTAAGGGATCAATTTTCTCAATAATTTTGTATATAAACTCCTGATCAAAACTTTCTATTAGAAAACATTTCTCGCATATCTTCTTTAATTTAGAACTTTGGTATAAGGAAATTGAAAAAATTCTATATCCACATTTCTTTAGTGCCCAAGCAAGATCTTCGCAAGAACTAGAGATGATAATAATATCTTTATTTTTTAAGTATTTATTTTTTATAATCCTAAAATTTCTCTAGCTGTATTAAGAGCTTTATCAAAATTTAAATATAGTGGCACATCAGAATTACACATATCTTCAAACATTTTATATTGTGTTTTCACTTTTATGTCACCCGAAGTTAATGGTCCAATAGATAAAGCACCACATGGATGTTCATTATCATTATCATCAATCGACACTCCTTCTATACCAGCGGGAGGGACAGCATTAACATCCGCAATAACTTTTAAATCTTTAGTTAGTTTCATTTGCTCTAAACTAATTACTTGAGTTCCTGCTCGAGCTGCACAAAAAATAATATCTGCATCAGGAAGAAAACTGGCATTTAATAAATCGCTTGAGCCATCCCCGGGAATTACATTCACTCCATATCTATTCTTATATTCTTGTGATTTTTTTGTTACATTTTCAATTCCATCATACCCAACTATAGTACATTTTGCACCTTCTTTGCTGCACATTATTGATGAAATTCCTCCAACAATACCTTTTCCACCGTAAATAACTATATTTTTATCTTTTAAATTAGTATTGAATTTTTCTTTTAAGGTTTTTTCTGTACATGCTACCATGGCTGCAGCAGTAGTGAAAGATCCAGCGGGGTCAGGAAAAACAGAGATTTCAAATGGTGGAACCATTGATTTTTTTGCCATATCAAGCATGTCTAAAGCAAGGGATGCATCTTTTCCACAAATAAAAATACCTGTTTTTTTTGCGTTGGACAATGATCGAGAAAAGATTGCATCTTGAATTAAACTTTTTATGTCCGTTAAATTTACATTTGTATATGGAATAACCAAATCATAACCTGCATCGCATGCCATATTAACATCAAAAGGGCTAACATTTCCTTGAGGGCTTAGCATATGTAAAATATTTTTTTTCGTCATTAACTTAATTCTCTCCTATCCAAATTTATAGCCATAATTTCTTCCTTCTGTTTTTAAAAGATTTATGTTTTTAATTGAATTCTTTTTCAAAATTTTCTTAATTTCTTTAATTAATGATATTTGTTCTAAAGCATTTTCACATAAAACAAAACCAGTTGGTCCCCATGAGCTTTGACCATAACCTTTGATACCCATTTTTTCAAGTTCATTAAAAATTTTCCTAACATTTTTACTTGAGTACATACCCCCTTGAAATTCAGCAAACGCATGTCCAGTATTTTCTTGTATTTCTTGTATTCCAGAACAAAAATCAGCAAAGTTTTTTTCTATTATTGATGGCATAATTTTCATTAAAACAGATTTACAGTTTTGAGAAGAGAAATTAGATTTTACTTTATTTAATTTTTTAAATTTTTCTGACTCTCTTTTGCCAAATATTTTTTTTGCATTATTATCAATAATCAGTATTAACTTCCAATTTTTTGGCCATTTATTATGAAATATAATGGAAGGTACGTTATTTTTACCTTTAATTTTTCCACTATCAATAATAAATCCACCTTTTTTAAAACAGTTAATTCCAATACCAGATCTTTTACCTCTTTCGAGAATTTTAGCAACCTGATTCACCGAAATTTTTTTTTGTGACAGTTTTGTTAGTATTATTCCAATTGACAATGCTAATTGGGTCCCTGAACCAAGACCTGAGTGCTCTGGGCTTGATTTGTTAATTTTTATTTTACACGGCTGAATTTCATATCTACTATTAATATTAGTAATTATTTCATTAAATTTTTCTTTTTCTTTATTAATTATATTTTTAGTAAATAAATTTCCTTCAATAATGGTTGGGAAGCTATTTATTGCGAGGCCTAAACTTCCAAAATTCCTATTTGATCTAGGGTCTAATTCTAAAAACCCTAGATGAATTCTTGCAGGAGAGTTTAAAAAAATTTTTTTCATAAGTTTAATACATTTTTTAATTACTTAAAAATGACGTTATTGTATTATTATTATAAAGATAGTTTAATTTAAAAAAAAATAAAAATGTAGGTGGTAATATATGGTTAAGAAAGATATTAAAGTTTATAACGAAAATGAGATAAAAGAAAAAATTAATGAGCTTTTAAAAGATTGGAATTATGATGGCAAATGGTTAAGAAAAACTTTTAAAACCCATAGTTGGAAATCAACTCTAATAGTCGTTAATACCATAGGACATCTAGCTGAAGTTGCTTGGCATCATCCAGATTTAGTTGTTTCTTATGCTTTTGTTGAGGTTAAATTAATGACACATTCACACAAAGGAATAACTGATCTTGACTTTGAACTTGCAAAAAAAATTGAAGAAGTTATTTTGTGGAATCCAAAAAAAAATAATGATTATCTTGAAGGAACTCCAGAAGACCCTAGGTTTTCCTATATTAAAAACTCATGATATTTATGTATGAATAATGAAACTTAACAAGAATTTTGTTTGCCCTTTTTGTCATTTTGGTTGTGAGTCTTCTAAACTTAAATATGTTTTTGAAAAAAAAACTAATATTTGTGAAAAGTTAAAAACTAATATTGATAATTTAACTGATAATATTCAACCAATGATAAAAGGTAAAAATGTTAATTTAAATGAAGCAATAAAAGAAATAAAAAAATTAGTTTATCTAAATAATGGCATTCATATAGACGGACTTAGTTGCGATTTGGAATCAATGAATAGATTATTTGATTTTGCAGAGCTTAAAAATGCCTCAATTGATCATATGTATGGTGAAAATATTGCAAATTTTTTTTCATGTTTTCAAAGAAATGGTGCAAGTCTATCTTCTTATGGAGAAGTAAAAAATAGAGCTGATCTTATAATTTTTGTTGGATTGCGTGAAGAATTGAAAAATTCTAAATTAGTTAGTTTGATCAGAAACTCAAAGGAAAAGAAGAAAATATATTTTATTGATAGTACTTTTAAAGATAAAAAAAAAAAATTAAATTTTCATGAAGAGAGTTCTATATATAAAAAAATCAATATGCTAAGCAATTTCTTTGAAGAAAATAATAAGCAAAATAGTTATGAGAATTTTAAGAAAAAAAATACATTAATAATATCTGACATAGTTAAATCTAAATATGGAGTTATAGTTTTTGAGGCTGGAACGATAAATAAAGTTTTAAATCAATCAATTCTTAATTTAGTTAATATCTTAAGTAGAAATTATAAATTTAGTATTTTGCCTTTGGGAGGAGGGAGTAATTCAGCAGGGGCTATACAAACTTCATTGTGGAAAACTGGCTTTCCATTAAGAGTTAATTTTACTGATGATGGTCCCATTTACAACCCAGAGGAATATAATAGTAATTCATTTAAGCATTCTAAAGAATTACAATTTTATATTTCTTGTTTTGACTTAAAACCAAAAATAAATTTTTTTAAAAAAAATATTTTTATTGGCAATCCAAATATTTTAAATAGAGAAAAATTTGATGTTTATATTCCCGTTTCAACACCTGGAATAGATTCTGATGGTTTAATAGTTAGAGGTGATGGAGCTTGTGTAATAAAATTAAATAAACTTAAAGATTCAAAATATCCAAGTATTAAAGATATATTTTTATCTTTAGGAAATTAAATTATGCGAATTAATAATATTGAAATATGGGATACTTTTGCTGAAGCATTTCCAATGAAATGTACAAGATTAATTATAACAGCTGAAAATCTAAAATGGGCTATGAATGCAGCAATAGCATTTACAGGTTTTGCTACATCTGTTATTGCTTGTGGCTGTGAAGCTGGAATAGAAAAAAAAATGAGTATTAAAGATACACCAGATAATAGACCAGGAGTGTCTATTTTAATATTCTCAATGTCTTCAAAAGAACTTTCTAAGCAAGTATTAACTAGAGCTGGTCAATGTGTTATGACTTCACCATCATCTGCATTATTTTCTGGAAATAAGAGTTCGGTAAAAATAAAACTTGGGAGTTCATTAAGGTTTTTTGGTGATGGTTATCAAATATCAAAAAAAATTGATGAAGACAGATTTTGGAGAATCCCTGTTATGGATGGCGAATTTATTTGTGAAGATTTTGCTTATCAGATGTCAGGTATTGGTGGGGGTAATTTTCTAATTCTAGCTAAATCAAATAAAGATGCATTGAGGGCCTCCGAAGTTGCAGTCAAGGCTATAAATAGTATTCCCAATGTTATTTTACCATTTCCTGGTGGTGTTGTTCGATCTGGTTCTAAAGTAGGATCAAAGTATAAAGCACTTATAGCTTCAACAAATTTTGAATATTGCCCATCAATTAAAGGTCTAGTGAAAACAAAATTAAAATCTGACGTAATGTCTGTTTTAGAAATTGTGATTGATGGTATTACTGAAGAGGATATAAGTTTAGCCATAAAAGTTGGAATAAAATCAATTATCAATCTGGGAAAATCTTCTGGGGTTAAAGCTATTTCAGCAGGAAATTACGGAGGTAAACTAGGTCCATATCATTTTCACTTAAAAAAGGTTATTAAATGAATTTTTTAATTTTAAAGCCAAAAATAGATATTAAAAAAGATATTGATTTTAAAAATTTTTCAAAAATTAATCTAAAACCATTTTCTCTAAATTATATAAATTCAATTGAACTAAATTATGGTTCACAAAAAAAGAGATTAGGTTCAATGTTTAATGTTATGATTAAAGAAAATAAAAATATCAAAAATAGAAAAGTTTTAATAAAAAGTGCTAATAATTTTTTTCAAAATATAGGTTCTGAATGGAAGGACGATTATTTAGAAATTAATGGAGATGTTGGTTCTTTTTTAGGTTTTAAAATGAAAAGTGGTGTAGTTAATCTTAATGGATCGTGTAATAATTTTCTTGGCTGTCAGATGAGAGGTGGAAAAATATTTGTAAGGAATAATGCAGGAGACTACGCTGGTTCTGCTATTTATGGTGAAAAAATAGGAATGAACGGTGGAGTAATATGTATTGATGGAAGTGCTAAAAATTATCTTGGCCAGTATATGAGAAGAGGTTTAATTATTGTGAGAAAAAATGTAGGTGATTTTTGTGCAAATAATTTGATTGCAGGAACTATTATCATTCATAGGAAAATTAATAATTCTTTTTGTATTGGAATGAAGAGGGGAACAATAATATTATCAGAAAAGCCCAAAAAAATAGATGAATCATTTGTTTGTTGTGGAGTTCAAGAAATTAATTTTTTTTCGATATTATCAAATTATTTAATAAAAAATAAAATTGATAAAAAACTAAATTTTTTTGTTTTTGAAAAATATATTGGTAACAGAATTAATTTTGGTTTAGGAGAATTGCTTATTAGAAAAAATGATTAATTTAAGTTATTAGTTTTTTCTGATAATTTTTTAATTAAACCATCTACTCCTTCAGATTTAATGATTTTGCTATATTCTGATTTTTTTGTAGCAATCTCACTAATTGTCCCATTAATAAGTATATCAAGTATTTTCCAGTCATCTTCTTCGTTTATAAAAACATACTTAAATTTTACTGAATCTTCATTTGGTATTAGTAAATTTGTATTAACTAAAATCATTCCATCATCCGTCTTTTTTGATTCTAAATATTCAAAATTTAGCCCATCAATCATATGGAATCTTTTAGTATAAGTAGCAGAAATAAAATTAAGAAAAGTTTCTGAAATGATATCTTTTTGATTTGATTCTAGTTTATTCCATTTTCTTCCATAAATGAATTGCATCATTCTTTTGTAATTAAAGGTCTGATTTATTTCTTTTTTGATTATTTCAAGCCTATCTACAAAACTTTTTTCTAAAGAGTTAACTTTTATTAAAACGTCGTGAAAGTTAGAAACCTTATTTTTAGGTATTTCTGAAGAGTGAATTTCAGTAAAAAAAAAGACAATTAAAAAAAAAGTTAAATTAATTTTAACTTTATCTTTAAATATTAAAAAAAAACTATATTTTTTATTAATTGATATTTTCATTTAGTTTAATTTTTCATTTTAAATCTTTAGTATTTTTATTATATGCCAAAAAAAATTTTAATAACAGGTGCAAATGGATTTCTTGGTTCAGCATTATCAAGGGTTGCTCTAAAGAAGAAATATAAAGTAAGAGCTTTTGTAAGAGAAGACTCTGATTTATCAAACTTAAAAAATCTTAATATTGAAATAATTAGAGGTGATCTTAGAAGTAAAGAATCAATTTTGAACGCTTCAAATGGATGTGATAGTTTTATTCATTCAGCAGCAGACTATAGGCTTTGGGCACGAAAACCATCAGAGATATATGAATCAAATGTTTTTGGAACAGAAAATTTATTAGATGTAGTCTCTAAAATTAAAAATCATAGATTAGTTTTTACCTCTAGTGTTGCAACACTTGGTATACTAAAAGATAAGGAGGCTAATGAAAGTACACCAGTAAAATTTTCTGATATGGTGGGTGATTATAAAAAATCTAAATACTTAGCTGAAAAAATTGTATATGAATATATAAAAAATAAATCTTTAAACTGTTTAATTGTAAATCCATCAACTCCAATTGGACCGGGAGATATTAAACCAACCCCTACAGGAAATATTATTCTTCAAATGTTGAAAAAAAAAATGCCTGCTTATGTTAGTACTGGCCTTAACTTTGTTCATGTTGATGATGTAGCTATTGGACATTTTCAAGCTATGGAATTAGGACAAATAGGAGAAAGATATATTTTAGGAGGAGAAAATATGATGCTAAAAGAATTTTTAGATTTGGTATCAGAATATGGAAATGTTCCAAGAGTAAAATTCAAAGTTTTGACGAATCCTCTTTATCCACTGGCCATCTTAAATCAGTCCATAGCCTTTTTGTTAAATAACTATAAGCCAACTTTAACAATTGAAAGTCTCAAGATGTCTGAGAAAAAAATGTTTTTTTCTTCTGATAAAGCAAAAAAGAAACTAGGTTATAGACCTAGGAACGTAAAAAGTGCTATAAAAGATGCTGTATATTGGATGAATGATAATTTTTTTTAAATAATAATATAATTTAATTAGGAGAAATCTAAATTGAAAACTCTAAAAGTTTTTTTAGCGCAGCCAAGAGGCTTTTGCGCTGGAGTTGAAAGAGCTATTGAAATAGTTGAAAGAGCATTGAAGATATATGGACCTCCAGTTTATGTAAGACACGAGATTGTTCATAATAAAAGAGTTGTTAATAATCTGAGTTCTAAGGGTGCAGTTTTTGTTCAAGAGTTAGATCAAATACCAGCGGGGGCTGTCACAGTTTTTAGTGCACATGGTGTTGCCCAAAAAGTAGAAGATATTGCACATAAGAGAAAACTTCCAGTTCTTGATGCAACTTGCCCACTTGTTGCAAAGGTTCATAAAGAAGGACAAAAATATTCTAAAAAAGGTTATGAAGTAATTTTAATTGGTCATGAAGGACATCCTGAAGTTGAAGGGACAATGGGAAGAATATCTGGTAATGTTTATTTAGTTTCAAATACTGAAGATGTTCATAAACTCAAGGTAGAAGACCCACTAAAGTTATCTTATGTCAGTCAAACGACTTTGTCTGTTGATGATACTAAAGTTGTAATACAAGCTCTAAAAGATAGGTTCCCATCAATCCAAGGGCCAGATGTAAAAGATATTTGTTATGCAACACAAAATAGACAGTCTGCGGTTAGAGATTTAGTTGAACATGTTGATATGATTTTAGTTGTTGGCGCAAAAAATAGTTCAAATTCTAATAGATTAAGAGATTTGGGCGAAGAGTCAGGTGTTGATACATATTTGATAGAAACGGCGGATGATCTGAGTAGTAAATGGTTATCCAAAATTAAATCTGTTGGTATAACTTCAGGTGCTTCAACTCCAGACGAGCTTGTTCAGGAAGTGATCGAAAGAATTTCAAAATATAGAAAAATAGAAATTAATACAAGGCCAGGTATTGAGGAAAATGTAGTATTTAAATTACCTAAAGAGCTTGAAAACTATCAAATGATTAATTAATAATATGTTTAATATGGTGAAAAGTTAATGGCAATTCCTATAATACAACAATTGAGAGTTGGTTATTATATTTTTAAGCAGAAGCTCCTTAGAAAAAAAAAGTATCCACTAGTTTTAATGTTAGAGCCATTATTCAGATGTAATTTAGCATGTGCTGGTTGTGGAAAAATTGACTATCCACAAGAGATTTTAAATCAAAGACTTTCAGTGAAAGAATGTGTCGACTCTGTTGAAGAGTGTGGCGCACCAATTGTTTCTATTCCTGGAGGTGAACCACTAATTCATAAAGAAATGCCAGAAATTGTTGATGAATTAGTTAAAAGAAAAAAATTTGTTTATTTATGTACCAATGCATTATTAATGGAAAAAAGGATGGAAGATTATAAGCCTAGTCCATATTTTACTTGGTCTGTTCATCTTGATGGATTAAAAAAGGAACATGACGAAGCTGTTTGTCAAGAGGGTGTTTTTGATAGATGTATTTCAGCGATTAAAAAAGCAAAATCATTAGGATTTAGATGTAATGTAAATTGTACAATTTTTGACCACGCTGATTCAGAAAATACAAAAAAATTTTTAGATTTTGTTTCTACAGAACTTAAGGTTGATGGTATAACTATTTCTCCTGGATTTGCTTATGAGAGAGCTCCTGATCAACAACATTTTATAAAAAGATCTAATACAAAAAAATTCTTCAGGAAAATTTTTAGATCGGAAAATTTTAAAAAATGGGATTTTAGTCATTCAGGTTTGTATCTTGATTTTTTAGCAGGAAATCAATCATACAAATGTACTCCTTGGGGTAATCCAACTAGAAATATTTTTGGATGGCAAAAACCTTGTTACTTATTAGGAGAAGGTTATGTTAAATCCTTCAATGAATTGATGGAAACAACCGAATGGGATAAGTACGGAACAGGAAACTATGAAAAATGTTCAGATTGTATGGCTCATTGTGGTTACGAAGCCTCTGCAGTATCTGATGTTTTTGCTAATCCATTAAAAGCAGCTAGAGTTGCATTTTCTGGTCCAAGAACTGAAGGACAAATGGCCAAAGAAATTGATTTAAGTAGCTCAAGAGATCCAGATTTTGTTTTTGATACTCATGTCACAAATATGATGAAGGAACTTCATTCTGAAAATTCAAACTCTTAAATAGAAAAAAAACTTATAGCGCTAACTATTGGTTTGATAAATATTCACTTAATATATTTTTTATTTGAATAATATATATTTTCAAAAAAAATTTACTCAGAATAAAAAGTCAGATTAATATTATGATTTTGATTATATTGCATAATCTTTAGGCATTTAACTAATTGTATAATTTTTAATCATAATGGCAATTTCTACTTTTGAACAAGTCTCTATATCAAAGTATATAGCTAAAGCAAAAATGGATTCTGAGAAAAAAAGGATTCCATTAGTTTTAATGCTTGAACCTCAGTTTAAAACAAATTTGGTTACCACTGTTTGTGGTAAATCAGATTATCCACAAAAAGTTTTAGATGAATATTTAAGTGTAGAAAAATGTATTTATTCTGTTAGAGAATGTGAAGCTCCAATCGTTGCGATTTGTGGTGGTGAACCGTTACTAAATGAAGATACTCCTGAATTAGTTGAAGCGTTACAAAAAGAAAAAAAATTTATTTATTTGACAACTAATGCACTGCTACTTCCAAAAAACATTTATGATTATTCTCCAAGTAAATATTTTAGATGGTCAATCAATTTAAACGGTATGAAGGAAGAGCATGATCAAATAGCAGGTCAAGAAGGAGTTTTTGATAACGCAATACATTCTATTAAACTTGCAAAAACAAAAGGGTTTAGAGTAACTATAAATTGCACTATATATTCACACCAAAGAATAAAAAAAATTATAGAATTTTTAACATATGCATCGGATGAATTAGGTGTTGATGGAATAAATATTTCACCAAGCTTTTCATATGAAAGAGCATCAGATAAAAAAAGTTTTTATAATAGAGAAAATATTATTAAAATTTTTAGAACGATATTTAAATCTAAAAAATTTAAAAAATGGAAATTTAATCAAAACATAATCTACCTTGATTTTCTTGCTGGTAATCGTTCCTTCTCATGCACCCCATGGGCAACACCTACCAGGAATATATTTGGATGGCAGAAACCTTGCTATCATTTAGCTGAAGGTTATTTTAAAACTTACAATGATTTGATAGAAAAAACAGATTGGAAACAGTACGGAACCGGAAATTACGAAAAGTGCAGAGATTGTATGACGCATTGTGGATATGAACCTTCAGCTTTAAATTATACATTTCAAAATCCTCTTCAATCTTTAACTAATAAATTATTTGGGATAAAAACAAGTGGACCAGTTGTTGAAGAAATTAGTCAACAAACCGCAAGACCAGCAGAAGATTTATATGAAAGAATACTTGAATCAAAAATGTATGAACTTGATTTAATGTAAATTAAATATCAAATATTTTTATAGCTAATTTTTTAAGCACTTTGATGCACATAAAAAAATTAATAGATAATTTAATTAATTGAATAAAATTTGTTGGCCTTAAGATTAAATTCAAAATTACTTTTTTATAATTAATTACACCTTTTGTATTTGAACTTTTTTTAATAAAATCAGGTATGTTTAATTCAAGATCATCAAAAATAACTCTTAGTGCAATAAATGGAACTTTTTTTTTAATTGCTTCTTTCTGAATAAACTCTGATTCCATATCAATAGCAGATATGTTTTTTTTTATAGAAAGTTCTTTTTTCTGATCTTGTTTATTAATTATATGACTTATAGTCCCAAGATTGGATGTAATTAATTTAAATTCATTTAATAAATCTTTTATATATTTTCGATACTTTAGTGATGTTGGAACACATTTATTATTTCCCCAAACAATATTATCAGGTAAAATAATTTGACCTCTTTTTAAATCTGAATTTATAGAACCAGCAAATCCAAAACTAATAACACAATCAATGGAAGAATTTAATAATTTCTTAGTAGCTGCTGCTGAATCTTTTCCATAACCAATATCTGATATAACATTTAAGTCTTTTAAAGTATTTTTTTCATACTTAAGACCTACTATTACTCCAAATTTAAGTTTTTTATTAAACACCAAATAATGGTTTATGAGAGTTTGAACTTAATATATTTTTATATCTTGAAATAGCTAACAATGGAAAATATTGTGAATATCCATGATACTTTAGATAAAATACTTTTGGAAAACCTACGGCAGTATAATAATTTTCTTGCCATCCATTTTTTTTAATATTTTGTTTAATTAAATATTTAACACCATTAGAAACCTCATCTGACTTAATTTCACCGGATGCTATTAATCCCAAAATAGCCCATGAAGTTTGAGAAGGCGTACTAGATTTTGCCAAGCCTTTGTATTTATCGTCATATGTTTTTCCATCTTCACCCCATCCACCATCAGATCTTTGATTTTTTTTAATATAATTTACAGCTTTTTCAATTACATTCTTTTTATCATGAAATTCAACTAAGTTTAATGCTGAAAGTACAGACCACGTTCCGTATATATAATTTGTTCCCCATCTCCCAAACCAACTTCCGTCATCTTCTTGTTCTTCTAGGAGAAATTTAACACCTTTTTTTATAAAATTTTCATTTTTTTTGTCATTTAATTGTGCAAGGAAACTTATACATCTAGCTGTCACATCAGCTGTAGGAGGGTCAAGTAAAGCTCCATGATCTGCAAATGGAATATAATTAAGATAACTATAATTATTATCTACATCAAAAGAGCCCCATCCACCATTTTTTGATTGCATTCCAATTATCCATTTTCTTGTTCTTTCAATTGATTCTGAAATTTCTTTTTTTTGGAATTTTTTATTATACCTATGAAATAACATTCCAATTAAAGCAGAGTCATCCACATCAGGATAAAAATCGTTATTAAATTGGAATGCCCATCCACCAGGTTTTAAATTTGGTCTTTTATTTTTCCAATCACCATCCGTATTTATTTCTTTTTCAAGTAACCAATTAATAGTTTTATCAATATTTTGTTCATTCTCAATCATTGTTTGTCCTACCCAACCAGTATCCCAAATTGGTGATAAGCAGGGTTGACAATAAGCTTCATTTTTTTTTATAACTAATAATTTATCAATAGCTTGTCTTGCAATCTTTATTTCTTTTTTATAGGGGTTTCTATCTTTAATATGAAGTGCGATAAGAGAATTAACCATTGCTGGGAAAATTGCACCTAACCCATCATGATAATTTAATCTTTCAATTATCCATTTGTATGCAAGATTAATTGACTGATTTCTTTTATTTTGGGGAAATATGTGATCAATCTTTTTTAAAATTAAATCAATTAAATAAAAGGAAATAGATAATAAATTTTTTTTATTTAAAGAAGGTTTTTTGATTTTATTTGGATCTTTCTTAAAAATTTCTTTTATTCCAATACAATTAGGGTTATTGGCTTGAGGCTTTTTATTTAAAATAATTAACAACGGCACTAATACAGTTCTAGACCAGTAAGATATTTTGTTCAGATGAAAGGGAAAAAATTTGGGTAATAGCATTATCTCTATTGGCATAGCAGGTAATGCTTGCCAGGAGATTTGTTCAAATAATGCAAGAGTAATCCTTGTAAATACATTAGAGTTCTCTGCTCCGCCTTTTTTAAGAATCAAATCTCTTGCTTTAACCATTAACTTAGAATTAATATTTAACCCAGAGAGTTTAAGGGCATAGTAAGCTTTAACAGTCGCACTTATATCAGTTTCACCATTAAAATATAAAGGCCACCCCCCTTCTACATTCTGATTTTTTATGAGATACTTTGTAATTTTTTCCTGAATATTATGATCAATTTTACCCAGAAAATGCATCATTAAAATATATTCTGATGGTATTGTTGCATCAGCTTCAAGTTCGTAGACGCTGTAGCCTTTAGAATGAATTTTTTTTTTTTCTAATTCAAGATTTTTATTTATAAACTTAGTTAGATAATCTTTAGTAAAAGTCATTGATTTAGAAGAGTAATATTTTTCATTTAAAATTAATACTACTTATTTATAGAATTTTTTCCAGAAAGTATAGAACTTTCAATTGTTGATGGAAAGTTACTTACTGTCCAATCTCCTGCTAAGAAAAGATTTTTTGGTAATTTATTAATATTTTTTATCAGATTTATATTACCTGGAGATTGTTTGTATGTAGCTTTTTTTTCTCTTAACACTTTATATTTTGGGATTTGAATTTTTTTTAAATCTAAAGCCCTTTTTATTTCATTCCATACCAATGTTGCCAGGTCTTCTGAGGATAATCCTTCTAGTTCATTAGCATCACTAATTGTTATGGAAATATAATTTTTTTTTATAAAAATCCAATGAGTTTTAGAATTTATTAAACCAAGTATAGGTTCTTTTTTATTTAAACTTATCTTTTCAGGAACTTTGAAATGAATGTTTACTATAGTATTAAATTCATTAGGAAGACTATATTTTGGAAAAATCTTGTTAAAACCATTTAAGGATAGTGACATTATAACTCTATCATTTTTATTAATTGAGATTTCTTTTTTATTAAATATTAGTTTTTTAATAAGATCATTTTCAGTTTCAATTTTTTTTAAAATATTATTATAATTGATTTCAATTCTTTTTTTTTTTAAAAAATTCAAAGCTGGATTGATAAGAGTCTCATTCCAGTTATGATTTGGTTGAATTATTCCACAATAATTTCCTCCTTTTAAAAAGCTCTTTTTAAGAACGTTATAAAGTAAATATGCGGATGCTTCTTTACAGTTAGTATTTAAAATACCTAATGTTAATGGTTCCCAGAAAAATTTGTATAATCTTCCACTTCCAAGAATTAGATCATTCACATAATTATTTTTTGAGCAGAATAAAAAATTAAGTATGGAAAAATAATTCAGGATAGTTGTATTGGGTATTCTATTTTCTTTTTGAAAAATCCACCATGGGAATCTACTTTTAGGTATTTTTATTGACCATCTATTATCAGTTTTAAGATCGTAAAAATTAAATTTAGAATCATAATAAATCAAGGTCTTTTCAGATTTAATTAGTTTGCAAAAATTAATAAAATTTATATTCGCTGACAATATTAGATGATTCCCATTATCTATTTCAAAGTTTAAAGCTTTGTCATAATAACTTCTACATCTCCCACCAGCTTGACCAGTAGCCTCAAAAATTTCAATTTCTTGCTTTTTGTGTTTTGCATAACATGCTGCTGTTAAACCAGATATTCCAGCACCAATTATATATGTTTTTGAAATTTTACTAATTTTATCCTCTGATTATTATTTTTAAAATTAATAAAAATTTTTCAATTTTACTTAGCTTTACTTTTTTACTTATATTCCAATCTGATTTACATATCTTTTTAAATATAGCAAAGTACATGGCTTGCATAATTCTGGGACCTTTTAAATTTTTTTTTTTAAATTTTAGTGATAATTTATCAGCTGCATTATAATAAGTTTTAGTCATCAATCGCATATTATTACACAATGAAACAACTTTAGAATTTATAAGAATTTCTTCTGGTTTACTCTTTTGTAAGTTATATTTTTTTATTAATTCCATGGGTATATAAGATCTATTCCTTAGACTATCCTCTTTTAAATCTCGGAGAATATTAGTAAATTGGAATGCTCTTCCTAATGCAAATGCATATTTTCTTTTATTTTCGCCTTCGAGACCAAATATACAAACTGCAAGACAGCCCACTGCTCCAGCAACTTTATCGCAATATGATTCAAGTTTTTTCATACTTGGATATACAATAATTTCATTTATATCCATTTTCATACCTTGAATAATAGATATAAAGTCTCTCTTTTCTAGTTTAAATTTCTTTACAGTAAAATAAAGTTCTCTTGACAAGGAATCCACTGGATTAGATTTATAAATTAAGTCTATTTTTTTTATCCATTTTTGGAGTTCTTTTAATTTCTCTTTTTTTTTTAAATTACTATCGGCAATATCATCAACTATTCTACAAAATGAATATATTGAAAACATGGCTCTTTTCTGATTTTTTTCTAATAATTTCATACCCCAATAAAATGAGCTACCGGATTGGGTTACGATTTTTTCTACTTTTTTCTGATCAGAAATGATCGTCATATCGAAAGTTATACTTTATCTACTTTTAGGTTATGCTGTTTCTCTGGTTTCTTTTGAAACAGTTGGGAGCCCTAGAGCTTTCAGAACACAATTGGTTATTTGATTTGAGTTAATTCCACAAAGTTCATTCTGAGCATCTGGTTTTCCATGAGGTACAAATATATCTGGAAAAAATAAAGGTCTAAATTTAAGTCCATTATCAAGTAAGCCCTCTTTAGTTAAATAAGACATGACTTGTGCTGAGAAACCTCCTATTGAACCTTCTTCTACACTAACTAGAATTTCATGTTCTTTAGCAAGTTTTGTAATTAGGTTTTTATCTATTGGTTTAGCAAACCTTGCGTCAGCAACAGTTGTTGAAAGCCCATAAGTTGCTAATGTCTCTGCTGATTTAATAGAGTCCAATAATCTAGTTCCTAGCGACAATATGCAAACTTTAGTTCCTTCCTGAATTATTCTTCCTTTTCCTATTTTCCAAATATCCGGTTTTTTAGCAATAGATATTCCAACACCTTCACCCCTCGGGTATCTGAATGCAGAGGGTTTGTCATTAATTTGAGTTGATGTTGCTACACAATTAGTTAGTTCATTTTCGTCACTAGGAGCCATAACAATAAAGTTTGGTAAAGTACATAAATATGTTAAATCAAAAGAACCAGCATGTGTTGCTCCATCAGCTCCAACTTGACCAGCACGATCTATTGCAAACCTCACAGGTAATGACTGAATTGCTACATCATGTACTACTTGATCATAGGCTCTTTGAAGAAATGTAGAATAAATAGTAGCATATGGCTTCATTCCTCTTGTAGCAAGACCAGCACAAAAAGTTACTGCATGTTGTTCAGCAATTCCGACATCAAAAGTTCTTGAAGGGAATACTTTTCCAAAATGATCTAGTCCAGTTCCTGAGGGCATTGCTGCAGTTACTGCAACTATTTTTTTGTCCAGTTTTGCTTGATTAATTAGAGCATTAGCAAATACCTTTGTATAGCTTGGAGCCTTCGACTGAGTTTTGACTTGCTCTCCAGTTACAACATTAAATTTCCCCACACCATGGTATTTATCATCTGACTTTTCAGCAGGTGTGTATCCGTATCCTTTTTTTGTCACTACATGAAGAAAAACAGGACCATCCCATTTTGAATCTCTTAAATTTTTTAAAACGGGTAAAAGGTGTTCAAGATTATGACCATCTACAGGTCCAACATAAAAAAAACCTAATTCTTCAAATAAAGTTCCTCCAGTTACCATTCCTCTCATGTATTCTTCTGCTTTAGCAGCTACATCTTTGAAACGTTTTGGAAATTTCTTTGCCATTTGTTTAGCGAGCGATCTTGCTGATTGGAAAGTCTGACCAGATAAAAGTCTAGATAAGTAAGCACTCATTGCACCAACTGGAGGTGCTATAGACATGTCATTATCATTCAGTATTACTATTAGATTAGCATTCATTGAACCGGCATTATTCATCGCTTCATAAGCCATTCCTGCACTAATAGCACCATCTCCGATAACACAGATTACATGATGTTTTTCTTTTTTTAAATCTCTTGCTACAGCCATTCCTAATCCAGCACTTATAGAAGTGGAGGAGTGAGCAGCCCCAAATGGATCATACTCACTTTCAGATCTTTTAGTAAATCCATACAATCCTCCTGGCTGTCTGATTGTACGTATTTTATTTCTCCTACCTGTAATTATTTTGTGCGGATAGCATTGATGTCCAACGTCCCATATTAACTTATCTTTTGGTGTGTCAAATGTACTATGTATTGCTAAAGTAAGTTCAACAACACCTAAACCTGCTCCAAGATGACCACCAGTAACCGATACAGCGTCAACCATTTCATTTCTTAGTTCATTTGAAATCAATTTAAGTTCATCTTGATTAAACTTTTTCAAATCTTTTGGAAAATTAATTTTGTCGAGAAGTGGTGTTTTTAAATTCATTTAAAGGTTACCTAATTTGTTTTTATAAATATTTAAACCAAAATATTATAATCTTCCTATTATTCCCTTAAAAAAACAAAAAATCAAATCAATACGAGATAGTTTTACTTTTTTTTTAATTGGATCATTTTTTTCTAATAAATAACTAAGTTTTTTAGCGATATTATAGATTACAAAAGTTTCTCTTTTTAGTCCTGAATCCTCTATCAAAAAAATTTTTTTTGATGCTTCAGCAAGTAAAATATTAACTTTATTAATACATTTATTCTTTATTAATAAAAATTTAGATCTATTTTTTTTTTCTAAAAAAAAATTAGTGTTGATTTTAGCCTCGTTAAAAAATAATTCAGGTATATAGATTCTATCTAGTCTTATAAAATCTTCTTTACAATCTTGGAGATGATTAAGTATTTGTAAAGTATTACAAATTTTGTCACATCCATCATAAATATTTTTTAAATCAATCTTTGAATAACTTTTTTTTCCGTGAAGATCTACTACAAATCTTCCAATTGGGCTTGCAGATTTGTCACAGTATTGAATTAGTTCTTTCCAATTTTTATATCTTTTTTTTTCTACATCCTGAATGAAAGCTTTTAAAAGTTTTCTTGGATAATCTTCTGTTACTCTTGTCTCAATAAGTGTTTCAATAAGATTATTCATAAATGTAAAATTAGTTTTTTCTTTTTTCATTAAAATTTGATCTAATTTTGATAGTATTTTTTTCTTATCTGATTTAGATATTAATTTATGATCAGCAATGTCATCAGCAGTTCTAGCAAATGTATATAAATTTTTTATATGTTTTGAGTATTTTTTCGAAATTAAAAAAGAACTAACAGGGAAGTTTTCATCTTTATCGCTCTTTCCTGATAGTAATTGATTTATTTTTTTTTCAGAAAAATTCATGATTTGGTTATATTTATTTCATTTGTTGGTATTTTCTTCCTTTCCATTCATTGCCACTATTAAAATGAAAATTAAATGAGGAGGAAATTGTCATTGTAATATAAAATAAAGCTGAAATTGGCAAAAATAAAGTAAAGAATTTTGAAACTTTATAAAATCTAATAGTTGGTAAATAGCAAATCGTAGATATCACAAATATTGTAAACAATAAACAAAAATTTATATAGTTCTGTTCTGATAAAATAGAGCTTTTCCCTGAAAAGTAATATATAAATCCAATTGGCCAAGCTAAATAAATTAAAAAAAGACCAAGTATTGAAAAAAATAAATATAATGGAGAATTATGAAGTTGCTCGTAGGCGCATCGAGAAACCATATTCCATATTGAACCTAAGCTTTTATATTCTCTTGTACTATGAACTTTATTAGTTAAACCCAACCAAATAGCACCCTTGTTTTTTATAAGTTTTGCTAAATTACAATCATCAATTACATTGTGTTTTATTTTTTCAAATAAACTTTTTTTTTCAAAAAGACTTTGTTTGCAAAAAATACATCCACCTGCAGCAGCTGCAATTTTTTCAGTTTTTTTGTTTACAATATTGAAAGGATAAATTTTTTGAAAAAAAAATATAAATGATGGTATGAGTAATTTTTCCCAAAAGTGACTGCAATTTAGTTTAGCCATGAGCGATATCATAAATAAATTACGATTAATTAATGTTTTTTTTAAATTATGTATTACATTTTCTTCTAAAGTTATGTCTGCATCAATTAAGAGTAGATAGTTATTTTTTTTATCTTTTATAGCTTCATTAACTCCTTGCTCTAAAGACCATAGTTTTCCACTCCAGCCTTCCGGTAAAAACTTCGTATCAAGTATTTTATATCTTTGAAACTTACAATTATAAAACAAGTTTTTAGCTATCAAAACAGTATTATCAGAACTTTGATCATTAACTAAAATTATTTTTTTAATTTGTTCTTTTTGTTTTAGTAATGATTTTATTGTTAATGAGATATTTTTTTCTTCATTTCTTGCTGGAATTACAACTATTACATCGGGCCTTTTTAACTTTTTTCTTAAAATTTCATAATTTATGTATTTTTCGAAAATAATTTTAGTTGACCAAAAGTAAGGTTCATTTGAAAATGGTTTTCTTCCATGCAAAAAGAAAAGGTAAAACCAAAGTATCGACGAGAAAAGTATTAGAATATTTGGGATCATTGTTGTATCTATACAACATTATAACATATATATTTTCCTTTGTTAGTTTTAAGTTGCACAAAATTAAAAAATTACTAATTATGTAATATGACTACATAATAATCAAATTTAAAAATGCTTAATAATTAGGCAAATAAGGAGAGAAAAAATAATGCTAAAGAAAATAGTAGCTAGCTCATCACTAGTTTTCATGATGTTCACAAATGAAGCTAAAGCTTTTGAATTCCCAGAAAAACTTCCTTTTGGAGAAATTTCTGCTAATGTAACCTTTGCATCTTCATATATTTGGCGTGGGGAAGTCCAGAATGGTAATAACCCAGCTATACAAGGTGGTTTTGATTGGAGTATGGATGTCATAGACACTTATGCTTCTTTGTACGTAGGAACATGGGGAAGTCCAGCTGGAAATACAGATGGTTACTTAGAATTAGACTATTATGGGGGTATTTCAGGAGCTGTTCCTGGTGTTGAGGATTACCTATCCTATGATGCTGGTCTACTGTTTTATGATTATCCTGGATTAGGAAAAAATCAATCTCCTTCACAAGATTTTCTTGAATATTATGGTTCTTTAGGGGTAGCTTTGCCAATGGACTTAGGGGTATCCTACTATTTTGGTTATTCACCATCTGGGTATGGTGGTCAATATGATTATACTTATCAGAATGTTAGTGCTGAATTACCAATACCCACTACTCCTCTAACTTTGTTTGGCGCAATGGGTTTTGAAGGTTCTGATAATGAAGGTGGTGAGAATTATACTGATTATAATTTCGGTATCTCAACTTCAGCTTTTGGTTTAGATTGGAGCGTTTATTATACTGCAACTGACGGTTATACAGCTACAGGTGTTGATGAGGACACTTCTGCTGGTGGTCAACATGTGGTATTCACGATGGGTGCAAGTTTTTAAACTTTGTATTTAACTTTTTCTCAAAGGGGAGACTTATATCTCCCCTTTTTTTTCAGTGAAAATTTCAGATAGTAAGATAATTAGGGTAGATAACAAAATTAGTGAACCTAATTGATGTATAACTCCCAATGAAACTGGCACGTAAAGTTTTAATATAGTAATGCCAATAATGTACTGTACTATAATAGTAAAGAACCCAAAATTAAGTAAATGATTAATCATTGATTTAAATCCTTTTTTGATGTTCAAGAACCAAGTTAAAGTAACCACTAAAAAGCTTAATGTTCCGAGAGCCCTGTGATCAAATTGAATTAGACTTATATTTTCAAAAAAATTTTTCCACCAAGGTTCTAATATGAATGGATCTGGGGGCAAAATGCTATCTCCCATAAATGGAAAATTATTATAGGCAAGTCCAGCATTGGTTCCAGCCACAAAAGCACCAGAAACTATAGTAGTAAGAACCAAAAATAAGCATATTAGTAAATATTTCAAAAGACTTCCATAATTGTTTTGATTAATAGTATTTATATTAACTGAGTTAATTCTAAATTTATTCCAAGCCTGAAAAAGTAATAAAGAATAGATTATAAAAGCCAGTATTAAATGCATTGCAAGTCTATATTGACTGACATTAGGGTCTTTAACTAAACCACTTTTGACCATGAACCAACCCATGAAAGCTTGACAAATTCCAAGTGCAAGCACTAAAAGAAGATATTTAATTGAATTTCTAGAAATAACTTTTTTAAATAGAAAAAATATAAATGGTAAAATAAAAACTAATCCAATCAATCTTCCCCAAATTCTATGAACATATTCCCAAAAAAATATTTTTTTAAAATCTGATAGGTTAATATCAAAATTTATAAATTTAAATTCTGGATATTGTTTGTATTTTTCAAATTCAGCAATCCACTCTTGGTTAGTTAATGGAGGAAAAATTCCATCAACAATATGCCAATCTATCATAGATAAACCTGAATCAGTTAATCTCGTTATTCCTCCAATTATAACCATAATTACTATCATAAATGCAGTAAAAAATAGCCAAATAATATAGGCGTTATCTAATTTAGAATTAATCATTAATAATTTGAAAATAAAAAAAAAATAAAAAATTAAAATACAATTTATTAGTGTACAATTATATATTTTACATATTTTATTGACATATAATATAATATAGAATTTATTACAAAAAATGAATAAAAAATATCAAGACATAAAAAAAATTAATAATTTATTTAAAACAAAAACTAGTGAAGAAATTATTGATATTTCGATTAATAAAATATTTAAATCAAAAATAACTTATGTTTGTTCTTTTGGAATAGAATCAGCAGTGATTCTTCATATGATTTCAAAAATTAATAATAAATTCCCTATAATTTTTATTAATACTAATAAACTTTTTGTAGAAACTATAAAATATAAAAACGATTTATTGAAGCTTTTTAATCTAGAGAATTTTTCAGAAATTTTTCCATACCAGGATGATATTAATAAATTTGATCCACATAATTCCTTATGGAAAGAAGATCCAGATAAATGCTGTAATATAAGAAAAGTAATTCCTCTTAAAAAAAAACTATCAAAATACGATGCCTGGTTTTCTGGGCGTAAATCATATCATAATGCAGAAAGAAGCGAAAAAAAATTTATAGAATTAGATGAAAAGTATTTGATTAGTCCTTTAATTGATTGGGATTACAAAAAAATTAATGATTACTTTTTAAGATTTAAAATACCACGACATCCTCTTTTTTCTCTAGGTTATTTTTCAGTTGGATGTCAAAATTGCACAATAAAATCTAAAGATAAAAAGAATATGAGATCTGGTAGGTGGGCAAATTTAAATAAAACAGAATGTGGAATACATAGTGCGAAATGGGATAAAGTTGGATCATCTTAGTAAATTAGAGAATCAGAGTATTTTTATATTGAGAGAGGCATTCAGCTCAATAAAAGACATTGCAATGTTATGGTCTCTTGGTAAAGATTCTAATGTAATGGTTTGGCTAGCATTCAAGGCTTTTTTTGGAAAAATACCTTTCCCATTAATTCATGTTGATACAGAAAAAAAGTTTAAAGAGATGTACGAATTTAGAAATTCTTATGAAGAAAAATGGAAACTTGATTTAATTAAGGGTAAATGTCCTGAAATATCAAGTGTAGATTCCTCTTTACCACCTGCTGCAAGATCAGCTGCAAGGAAAACTGAAGGATTAAAATTAATTCTTAAAAAGTATAAATTTAAAGGAGTTATTGCAGGAATAAGAAGAGATGAACAAGGTACAAGAGCAAAAGAGCGTTTTTTTAGTCCAAGGGACGAGGAAGGTACCTGGGACATTAAAAATCAACCTCCAGAGTTTTGGGACCAATTTAATACTAGTTATCCATCAAATATTCATTTAAGAATTCATCCGTTATTGAGTTGGACAGAACTTGATATTTGGTATTATATAAAACGAGAGAAAATTCCGGTAGTAAATTTATACTTTTCTAGAAACGGAAAAAGGTATAGATCTCTTGGAGACAAAGATATTACAAAGCCAGTAAAAAGTGATGCAAAAAATATTGATGAAATAATTGAAGAATTAAAAAATACTAAAACCTCAGAGAGATCAGGAAGATTGATGGATCATGAAGAAGAGGATGTTTTTGAGAAACTTCGGTCAAAGGGGTATATGTAGATTATGGATGCACATTTAGATGATAATGAGTCAATAAGAGTTGTTACAGTTGGACATGTGGATCATGGAAAATCAACATTAATTGGAAGATTGATTTATGATCTTGGGCAGGTTCAAGATGGAAAATATGAAGAATTAAAAAAAGTTACTAAAAAAAGAGGAATGGGTTTTGAATGGGCTTTTTTGTTAGATGCTCTTCAAACCGAGAGAAATCAGGGAATTACAATAGACACGACTCAAATTTTTTTCAAAACAAAAAAGAGAAATTATATTTTTATAGATGCTCCTGGTCATAAGGAATTTCTCAGAAATATGATTACCGGAGCTTCAACCGCTGATTTAGCAATTCTTATTGTTGATGTGGAGGAAGGAATCCAAGAACAAACCAAAAAACATGGTTATTTACTTAAGTTATTAGGAATAACTGATGTTGTAGTCGTATTCAATAAAATGGATAAAATTAAATTTGATGAACAAAAATTTCTAGAAATAAAGGCAAAATTGAATAATTTTTTAAATAAAATTGGAGTTATTGCCAATAATATAATTCCTGTCTCGGCAATTAGTGGAGAAAATATAAATAATAAAAGTACTAAAATGAATTGGTATAGAGGTCTTAACCTTGTCCAGGCAATAGATGATTACGAAATAAAAAAAGAACTAAGTTCACTTCCATTTAGAATGCCAATTCAAGATATTTATAAGTTCGATGATAAAAGGATTATCGTTGGAAAAATTGAATCAGGAACTTTAAGAAATAAGGATCAACTCTTATTTTCTCCAAGTAATTCAGTTGCGACTATAAAAACTATTGAGACATGGCCAAAAAATAAACGTGATGTTTTCCAGGCAGGTGAATGTATTGGTATTGTTTTAAATGAAAAAAATTTTTTGGAAAAAGGTGATGTGATCTCACATAATTCAAATCCACCAAACCTAGTAAATACATTTGAAGCTAATATTTTTTGGTTAAGTGAACAGAAAATTAATTTAAATAAAAAGTATATTTTAAAACTTACTACCTCAGAACATAATATAACTTTTAAAAAAATTATAAGTGTAATCGATACAGAAAGTTTAAACAAAAAAGAAAAAAATATTGTAAAAAAAAATGATGTGGCGGAAGTGGTAATAAATTCTCCGTCTTTAATTGCTGCTGATAACTTTACATTGAATCCAAAGTTAGGAAGATTTAGTATTGTTGATAACTACTCGGTTGTTGGAGGTGGGATTATAAATTTAAAAGATTATCCAAATCAAAGAAATTTCTTAAATAAACCTAATGAAAATATTATTCCTTTTGACTTTTCTATAACTGAAACTGAAAGAACTTCTAGATTAGAACATAGACCAGGGATCATATGGTTTACTGGACTTTCTGGTTCAGGAAAGAGTACAATAGCTAGAGAAATCGAAAAACGTCTTTTTTTTAAGGGTTATAATGTTTTTGTTTTAGATGGTGACAATTTAAGACAAGGTTTAAATAAAGATCTTTCTTTTAGTCCTGAAGATAGGACTGAAAATATTAGGAGAACAGCAGAAGTTGCTTCTTTATTTTCTCATGCAGGTTTTTTAGTTATTATTTCTCTTATTTCGCCTTACCGTTCTGAAAGGAAAAAAGCAAGGTCAATTAGGCCTGAAATTTTTAGAGAAATTTATATTAAATCTAGCCTAGAAAAATGTGTTGAGCGTGATACAAAAGGTTTATATGCTAAAGCTAAAAAGGGTATGATTGAAAATTTTACAGGAATTAGTGCTCCTTATGAAAAACCTGAGTCCCCAGATTTAGTTCTTGATACTGAGGAAAACACTGTAAATGATAGCGTTGGATTATTAGAAAATTATGTTGTAAGTGAATTTGGAATTTCCAAAAATTAAATGTTGACAATAATTATTTTAGATTTAAATTAGCACTCAATAGTTTCAAGTGCTAATAAGGCTTGATGCAATTATTAACCTGAATTGTCTAAAAAGGAGATTCATTATGAAATTTAAACCTCTACATGATCGTGTTGTAGTTAGACGCATTGAAAGCGATCAAAAATCATCTGGTGGCATAATAATACCAGACACTGCAAAAGAAAAACCTAGTGAAGGAGAAATATTGTCTGTTGGACCTGGCGAAGCTGGAGAAGATGGAAAGTTAAAGCCTATGGGAGTAAAGCAAGGAGACAAAGTTCTTTTTGGTAAATGGTCTGGAACTGAAGTTAAAATAGATGGTGAAGATCTGTTGATAATGAAAGAGTCAGATATAATGGGAATCGTAGAATAAGGAGTTAAAATATGTCAGCAAAAATAATTACATTTGGAGCAGATGCTAGAACAAGTATGATTGCAGGAGTGGATGCTTTAGCTAATGCAGTTAAAGTAACCTTAGGTCCAAAAGGACGAAATGTTGTCCTGGACAAATCTTTTGGTGCACCAAGAGTCACTAAGGATGGAGTTTCTGTGGCCAAAGAAATAGAATTAAAAGATAAATTTGAAAACATGGGTGCTCAAATGGTCAAAGAAGTAGCCAGTAAAAGCTCTGATGCAGCAGGAGATGGCACGACTACAGCCACTGTATTGGCGCAAGCTATTGTAAGGCAAGGAGCAAAAGCAGTTACCGCTGGTATGAATCCTATGGATTTAAAAAGAGGAATTGATTTAGCTGTAGATAAAGTACTTTTGGAACTAAAATCTAAAAGTAAGCAACTAGGTTCATCTGCTGAAATAGGACAAGTTGGAACTATATCAGCCAATGGTGAAGAAGAAATCGGAAAAAAAATAGCAGAAGCAATGGATAAAGTTGGAAGAGATGGAGTTATCACTGTGGAAGAGTCAAAGACTCGTGATACTACACTTGAAACAACTGAAGGAATGCAATTTGATAGAGGTTATTTATCTCCATATTTCATAACAGATGCTGAAAAAATGATCTGTGAATTTGAAGATCCATATATACTTTTGAACGAAGGAAAACTATCAAATTTACAGGATTTACTACCATTACTTGAAGCAGTAGTTAAATCAGGTAAACCATTATTAGTCATTGCTGAGGATGTTGAAGGTGAAGCACTTGCAACCCTGGTTGTTAACAAACTTAGAGGAGGATTAAAAGTTGCGGCTGTTAAAGCCCCTGGTTTTGGTGATAGAAGAAAATCAATGCTTGAGGATTTAGCAATATTAACCGGTGGTCAAGTAATAAGTGAAGAGCTTGGAATTAAATTAGAAAATGTCCAAATCACGGATCTTGGTTCATGCAAAAAAGTCAGAATCGATAAAGAAGATACTACTGTGGTAAGTGGAGCTGGAAATGTTTCCGATCTTAATGCAAGGTGTGAACAAATTAAAACCCAAATAGAGTCTACTACTTCAGATTATGATAAAGAAAAACTTCAAGAAAGACTTGCTAAACTATCAGGTGGAGTTGCTGTTATCAATGTAGGTGGTTCAACAGAGGTTGAAGTAAAAGAAAGAAAAGACCGTGTTGATGATGCTTTGAATGCTACAAGAGCGGCAGTTGAAGAAGGTATAGTTCCTGGAGGAGGAACTGCACTTCTTTATTCCATTAAATCTCTAGAGGGATTAAAAGGAAAAAATGCAGACCAAAATGCAGGCATTGACATTATTAGAAAATCGCTTGAGGGTCCAACTCGACAAATCGTAGAAAATGCTGGAGTTGAAGGTTCCATTGTTATCGGTAAACTTCTTGAAAGTACAGATACAAATTATGGATTTGATGCTCAAACAGAAACTTATACTGATCTAGTTAAAGCTGGAATAATAGATCCAGTAAAAGTTGTTAGGACTGCATTAGAAAATGCTGCATCAATTGCAAGCTTACTTTTAACAACTGAAGCAATGGTAGCTGATTTACCAGAGCCTAAGGAGCCAATGCCTCCAATGCCTGGCGGCGGCGGCATGGGCGGCATGGGCGGCATGGGCGGCATGGACTTCTAAGAGAGTTAACATAAGCCGATTTTTGTAAAACCCACTAAATTTTTTTTAGTGGGTTTTTTTTGATTTTTATTCC
>NZFI01000056.1:0-9192 GCA_002690595.1 Rickettsiales bacterium | reverse complement strand
TTGCATTTTTTAATGCTTTTATGCTTTTAATTATTAAATTCTCATTTTTATTAAATTTTTTTAAGTTACTTGCAAAAGGTCCTTCTATCTCTAAACTTAAAGAACTTGATTTTTCAAGCTTTATGTAATCTCCAATATCACAAAAACACATCAAACTGTTAAGATTATGAAATCCATTATGTTCTTTATTTAAAACTTCTAAAAATAAGTTAAGTTTTGCAGGTGAAAAAAAAATAAAATTATTCTTACTCATAATCCCACAGAAATCTTGGTTAATACACTTTTTTTTAATTCTTCTTTTGGCTCATAAATCAAAACTCTTTTCCATTGAGATAAAGCTTCTTTTTTTCTTCCTACCTTCCAATAAGCATCACCAAGATGATCATTCAATGTTGGATCATATGGCAGCAATCTTAATGCATGCTCAAGTGTATCTATGGATTTTTTAAAATCACCCAATAAAAAATATGCCCAACCGAGAGAATCAATAATATATGCATCATCAGGCTCTAACTCTACTGCAGATAAAATTAAATCTAAAGCTTGTTCAAGGTTTACTCTTCTTTCTAACCAACTGTAGCCAAGATAATTTAACACAAATGGAGCTTCAGGATTTAAATCTAGGGCTTTCAAAAGATCTCTTTCAGCTAGTTTCCATTTTTTTAGCCTCTCATATGATATTCCTCTTGAATAAAATATTTTCCAAAGTTCCTCTTTTGGTTCATTAAACTCTTTAAGTATATCATTATAATAATTAATAGATTCTTCATAAAGTAAGGAGTGTCTTAATGAATCAGCCAATAAAATTTTAAGTTCTATCCTATTAGGAAACTCTTTAACTAAGCTTCTCAAATTTTTAACTATTTCCTTAGTCTTATCTAGATCATTTAAAATCTTTAATTTTAACTTTTCTGCCTTTAAATAATATAAATCTTTTCCATCAAAACTTTCAAGATTTTTTAAAGCTAGTAGATTATTATCCAGCTTTTCATATATGTTAGCTAATAAAAATTTTAAAGAAGAAAGATCAGGCCTTACTTTTAACCCTAAATTTGAAAAATAAGCCGAAAATCTGTACAATCTATTTTCATAAAACCACCCTGCAATATTAAAATAAGCCTCAGCTAATCCATGCGATGGTTCTGTTATAGGGTTAAAAATATCTTGATTATAAATTAGTTCTAAATTTATGAAATCAAATGCAGTTTTCTTAAAATTTTCTAAAATATCTTTAGTTGATTGTTCCTCTCCTATTTTTTCGTAGAAAATTAATAAAAGTTCAAGAACTCTATATGAATTTGAGTTCTTTTTTTGTAAAAAATCAAATTTAGTTTTTGCATTTCCTAACCTTCCAAGAAGATCAAATTGCAAGCCTGCATGAAGACAATTAAGAGGAATACAATTTCGAACATCTATTTCTAATAAATCAATTGCTTCTTTTTCTTTATTATCGCTAAAATAAATCCAAGATGAGATGACATTTAAAAAATTTCTATCAATATCATTATTTGATATTTTTTTTATAAATTTATTCGCACCCTTAAAATCATTCTTTAGATATAAGTTTGTAGCAATTACAATATTTGCAAAAAAATTTGTAGGTTCAAACTCTAAAATCTTATTAGCTAATTCCTTTGATATTTCCCAATCATCTATATAAAGAGCAGAAAAAAAAGCTTTTTTTAACTCAGTTCGATCATCTAATCTATTTTTTATTTTGGAAAGGAAAAAGGATTTATCCGACGAATTACCTGACTTTTCCGCCTGAATCCATGAAAGATAACTACCTGATTCATAATTAAAATTTTCATCTCCANTTAATGTNTTATTTGATTCTTTNGAAAACAAATCATTAGGAACGATTAAAGAAAAAACCATCATTAATCTAAGAAAACTCTTAATACTACATATTGGTATAATTAGGACCTCCACCCCCTTCAGGAACTACCCACTGAATATTTTGTTTTGGATCCTTAATATCGCAGGTTTTACAATGAATACAGTTTTGAGGATTAATTTGTAAAGCAGGATTTGTTGATTCATTAACTATTTCGTAAACTCCTGCAGGACAATATCTTTGTTCAGGTGAATCAAAATGTTTATAATTAAAATCAATAGGAATACTATTATTAGTTAATTTAAGATGGCAAGGTTGATTTTCTTCATGGTTAGTTGCTGTAAATGAAACGTTAGTTAATTTATCAAAAGTCAAAACTCCGTCAGGTTTAGGATAATCAATCTTCTTTACTTTAGATTTATTTAAAAGAGAGTTATGATCTTCTAAATGATGGTCTAATGTCCACGGAGCCATACCTCTCAATAAAGTTTGGTCTATTCCAGTCAACAACATTCCTAATTTCAAACCCCATTTAAATGATGGTCTTACATTTCTTGCCTTATAAAGCTCTTTTCCTGCCCATGATTCTTTAAATACTTCCTGATAATCCAGGAGTTCATCATTTTTTCTATTCTCAGAGAGTGCAGTAAAAGCAGAATGCGCTGCTACCATTCCGGACTTCATTGCTGTATGAGTACCTTTAATTTTTGGCGTGTTCAATGTTCCAGCCTCACATCCTATTAAAGCTCCTCCTGCAAATACTAAATTTGGTAATGACTGCCAACCTCCTTCATTTAATGCTCTTGCTCCGTAAGAAATTCTTCTACCGTTTTTAAAAATTTCTCTTATTTTTGGATGAGTTTTAAATCTTTGAAACTCATCATAAGGAGATAAATAAGGGTTTTTGTAATCAAGTCCTATGACAAAACCAACAGATATCATATTTTTTTCTAAATGATATAAAAAAGAACCACCATATGTTCCCTCATCAAGAGGCCACCCAACAGTATGCAATACTTCTCCTGGTTTCGAATTTTCTTCTGAAACTTCCCACAGCTCTTTTAAGCCGATTCCATATGTTTGGTGAGAACTATCTTTATCTAAACCAAAGTTTTTAATTAATTCCTTTCCCAAATTTCCTCTGCACCCCTCAGCAAAAAAAACATATTTTGCATGTAATTCTATTCCTTGTTGAAAATTTGGTCCTTTTTCTCCATTTTTTTCTACACCATGGTCTCCTGTTGCAATGCCATAAACTCTTTTATTTTCATCAATAAGAACTTCTGAAGCTGCAAACCCGGGATAAATTTCAACTCCTAGTTTTTCTGCCTCCATACTTAGCCATTTACAGAAGTTTCCAAGCGAAATGATAAAGTTTTTTCTGTTGTTCATTACCTTCGGAAGTAAAAATGAAGGAAATGAAAAACTATTACTTTTACCAAGATACATGAATCTTTCTTTACAGACCTTAGTTTTTAAGGGAGCATCATATTTAGTCCAATCCGGTATTAGTTCATCAAGAGCTCTTGTCTCAAGAATTGCCCCAGATAGAGTATGCGCTCCAACTTGAGAAGCTTTCTCAACTATACAAACACTAAAATCTTTATTCTTCTTTTGACATAATTTTTTAAATTCAATTGCAGCTGACAGACCTGATGGGCCAGCACCAACAATAACTATGTCGTATTCCATTTTCTCTCGACTCATTTAAGTAACCAATTTAAAAAATACTTTTTATAATTTGTATTATAATATTATTAACTAATATTATATATGAAATGAAAATTAAAAACACAAAGTCTTTTATTGAATTTTGCGAACAAATTGGAATTATAAGTAATATTGGTAAAACAACTTCAAAAAAATTTACCAGAAAACTGTCTAATTTTAATTCCAAAATTAAAGAATTAAAAATTTTAGAAAAAGAATCAACAGATTTAATTATTGATAAACAGAAGTTATTAGAAAATTTAAAAAAAGAAATTTGTAATCTGAATTGTAATTTAAAAGAAACNTCTACTAATATTGTATTTGGCAAGGGAGACAAAAATGCTAAAATCATGATAATAGGCGACGTACCAGATTCTGAAGAAGACAGAATTGGAAAACCATTCGTTGGGACAGAGGGAAAACTATTGGAGAAAATGATAAATTGTATAGGAATAGAAAAAAAAAGCGTTTATTTTTCAAATTTAATATTCTGGAGACCACCTGGCAATAGAAAACCTAATCCAGAGGAAATTGAGTTATGTTTACCCTTTACAAAACGACATATAAATATAATTAATCCTAAATTACTTATTATTTTGGGAGGCCTTGCTGCTAGAGCTATTTTAAATCTTGATGGTATAATAACAAAAATAAGAGGAGAAAAGTTTGAATACAATAATAATGGTTTAAGTATTATTTCACATGTTTTATATCATCCTTCATTTCTTTTAAACAATCCAATTGAGAAAAAAAAAACTTGGTTCGATTTATTAAAAATTAAAAAAAATATAAAAAAAATATAATATGCCAATTGATAAAAAAAAAAAATTCATCTCATTAAATTTTTGTATTGCTGTAATCTCAGATACGAGAAGTATAAGTGATGATAAATCTGGACTAATATTAGAAGAAAAAATCAAGAAATCTGGTCATAATGTTTATTCTAAAGAGTTTATCAAAGATGATTCAAAAAAAATTATTTCTTACATGAAAAAATGCTTAAATTTAAAAAATATAAATATGATTTTGTTGACTGGTGGTACAGGTTTAACAGGAAGAGATTCTACACCTGAAGCAGTTAAAAAGATCATTGAGAAGGAAATACCTGGATTTGGAGAGATTTTTAGAATGATTAGTTTTGAAAAAATTGGAGCATCAGCAATACAATCAAGAGCAATCGCTGGTATCGCTAAGGATAAATTTATTTTTGCTATACCAGGATCTCCTTCCGCTTGTTCTGATGCTTGGGAAAATATCCTAAAATATCAATGTGATAACCGTTTTAAACCATGCAACTTAGTAGAATTAATTCCTAGACTACTTGAAAAATGATTACACAACATATTTCAAATGATATTGGAGTCATTGGAATAGACGAGGTTGGTCGTGGTGCATGGTCAGGACCCTTAGTGGCATGCTCTGTTTTATTGAAAAAATCAATATTAGATAAAAAAGAAATATATGAGATTAATGATTCTAAAAAAATTTCTAAAAAAAAAAGACTAATTCTATCCAGTTTCATAAAAAAAAATTCAATATATAACTTTGGCATCAGCAAAGTAGAAGAAATTGATAGATTAAACATAAATAATGCAACTCAATTAGCAATGGAAAGATCTTTTGAACCTTTTTCAGGTATTGGAAGAAAAGTAAAAGTCGATGGTTTAAATTTTTTTTTTTTAAATAATAAAACCGAGTTTATCGTTAAAGGAGATCAAAAATCTATTTCAATAGCTTCCGCTTCAATACTGGCAAAAGTTTTTAGAGATGAAGAAATGAAAAAATTGTCAAAAATATTTAAATACTATGACTGGGAAAATAATATGGGTTATGGAACTAAAAAACATCTTTTAGGAATAAAAAACCATGGAATAACTAATGTGCATAGAAAAAGTTTTGCCCCTATTAAGAACTTTTTACTGAAAGAGGAAGTATAACATTTACCTCTAAACCATTAAATATTGAGTCTGATAACCAAACTTTCCCGGAATAAATTTCTACTGTATCTTTGACAATGTTTAGACCTAATCCTGTACCAGGAGTTTGCTCATCTAAACGAAAACCTCTAGCAAAAACTTCAGATCTTTTTTGCATTGGTAATCCAGGACCATCATCAGAAATTGTAAATTTTATCTCACTACTTGAATATTTAATAATTTTTAACTCAACTATTCCATTAGTCCATTTACAGGCATTTTCTAATAAATTTCCTAAAATTTCATCTAAATCATCAGAACCTCCAGGAAATAAAATACTCTTATCCATATTGATTAGATTAATCTCTAAACTTGGATAAATTTTCTTAAATACTTTTATTATTTTAGATGCAACTAAGTGAACTTTTACTTTATTTTTTAATACTTTATTAGATGACGATGATCTTGCTTTATTTAAATATCTGCTGACATTTTTTTTAATTAGTTCAATTTGGGGTGATATAATATTATCTTCTTTAGCAGCATTTATATGGTTACTTATAACTGCAAGTGGAGTTTTAAGGGCATGAGCAAGGTTACCAACATGGGTTTGTGCTCTTTCAACAATCTTCTCGTTATGATCTAATAAAATATTAATTTCTTTGGCTAAAGGTGAAACCTCAATAGGATAATTCTCTTCTAATTTTGTTGCATCTCCATTTCTAATTTTGAAAAGTGAATTTTTTATTTTCTTTAGAGGTAATAAACCATATTTTACTTGTAAATAAACTGAAACTAAAAGTCCTAAACCTAACAGAAGTAAAGAAGAAATTAAAATGTTATTAAATTGTAAAATATTTTTTTCAAACTCCTGAGTATTACCACTTATCATAAAAGTTAAAGGTCCATCAAAACCAGGGAAAGATATTTCTCTTTGGATAATAATTATTTTTTTTGAAGCTATTAAATTTTTGCTTTTACCGTCCTTAGCAACTGCATTTTTAAATTGTGCTCTTCCACCAATAAGTCTTTTATCAATAGTAAAAACTTGATCCCACATAGAGCGTGAACGTTCTAAGGTCTTGGCACCATCATTAATTTGCCAATACCAACCAGAATAAGGTTGAAAAAATCTTGGATCTCCTAGTGGATTTACAACTGTGATACTATCACTTGAATCAATCTTACTTGATCCAATTAATGTTTCCATAAAAAGATTTAATTTATCTTCAAATGACTTTTCTGCTGATTCTCTGAAAATATCTGAGAGAAGTAATCCTCCACTTAAAAGTGTTAATAATATCCAAACTGATGCACTCAGAAAAAGCCTTAAAGCAAGTGAATTAATTAATTTCATAATTAATCATCCACTGATAATCTATATCCATAGCCTCTTTCAGTTTTAATAATATCAACTCCAAGTTTCTTTCTTAATCTACCAATAAAAACTTCAATTGTATTTGAGTCTCTATCAAAATCCTGATCATAGATGTGCTCTGTCAATTCTGTTCTTGAAATCACCTTATCCTGATGATGAAGAAAATATTCAATAATTTTATACTCATGAGATGTTAATTTTAGTTTAGTTCCGTTTATAAAGACTTTATTTGTTTTTGTATCTATTTTTAGCGGTCCACACTCTATATCCGAAGATGCATGGCCAGCAGATCTTCTTATCAAAGCCCTAAGCCTAGCTAATAGTTCTTCCATTTGAAATGGTTTGCTTACATAATCATCAGCACCTGCATCAAAACCTGATACTTTTTCACTCCATCTATCTCTTGCTGTAAGAATTAGAACAGGAAACTTTTTTTTATCTTTCCTCCATTTTTCAAGAATTGAAAGGCCATCAACTTTTGGCAATCCCAGGTCAAGTATTACTGCATCATAGGGTTCAGTGTCTCCCATAAAATGACCTTCTTCGCCATCTGATGCGACATCAACAGAGTATCCATTTTCTTCTAAAGACGATTTTACTTGATTTAAAAGACTAGGATCATCCTCAACTAATAAAATTCTCATATTTTAATTTCCTATCCCATCTACCATAAGCACGGTAGAAGTCCCGGCATCTACTCTTAAATTAATTACTTTATTTTCAGAATTAATCATCCTAATGTCATAAACCCAACCAAAAAGACCTTGTTCACTATCTTTTAAGTTTATTGCAAGAACTCTCCCCTCATAACTATTATTAATTGATAATAATATCTGATCTAGCGGTAATATTTCTTCATTCTTAACAGCTTCAATTGCTTTTTCATGATCACTTTGTTGTGCAATTAAATATGAAAAATTAAATATAAAAAAAAATAAAAAATTAAAAAAATTCAATACTCTCATTCATTAACCTTTTTTATTACTTTTTTCATTAAAATTGAAAAAGGATAATTGTCAAAACCAATGTTTTCATTCAGCCACATTCCATTAGGCCTAATTACTTTCTTATTATTTAATATTACCTTTATAATATACAATTTTAAATTAAAGTTAGTAAAGTTATGTTTTATATATCCTAATAATTTATAATCTTTAACTTTAAAAGTTTTAAACATCCAAGTTTCAATTATCTTTTTTTTAGTTTGACTATTATTTTGATTATCTGAAATAAAGAAATCAGAAAAAGGAAAAATTACAGTTCCATGCAAAAATCTATCACTTGTTTTTTCTAAATAAATTAAATTTTTATGTTTTACATAAAATACTATCCCGAATTTATTAATTTTCTTTTTTTCAGTTCTAGCTTTTTTTTTATTAAAGTCGAAAGAACAGATACTTTTTATTGGACATATAATACATTTTGGGTTTGATGGTTTACAAATCATTGCCCCGAGATCCATTAAACTTTGACAATATAAATTATTACCTTTAAATGGGGTCAAATCCTGAGCTATTTTATCAATAATTTGAATAAAATCCTTTTTATTAACATCAATATTAAAAGCTCTTGAAATAATTCTTTTTATATTTCCATCAACAACTGCATTATTTTCATTTTTTAGTATAGCTGAAATTGAGGCTGCAGAATATTTACCAATGCCAGGAAGCTTTAAAAGTTCATCATGTGTAAAGATAAATTTTTTATTTTTTTTTAAAATCTGTAAGGTTTTATAAATATTTTTGGCTCTTTGATAATAGCCTAAGCCTTGCCATAAAAATAAAATTTCATCAAATGTTGCATCTAAAAATGAATTCCAATCAGGCCATTTTCTTTTAAATTTTAAAAAATACGGGATTACTGTTTTTACACCTGTTTGTTGAAGCATAACTTCACTTATCCATATATTATAAAAGTCTTGGTTTTCTTTTTTTCTCCATGGAAGATCTCTTTTATTCGACTTGTACCAGAATTCTAATTTTGTTTGCCATATATTTTTTATATTAGAAATGTTATAATCTTTGTTTTTAGATAATTTTTTAGTCATTGTTGCTGTTTTGAGAAAATATAAAAATAAACCATTGTTAATTTCGTCATTGTTACCAAAAGTATTAAATCCAATAAAAAAAAAATTTTCCAGTAATTTATTTGAATTAGAGTTTCATTGGGAAGATATTTTAGGTAAAGAGTTGGCAAATAAATGTTACCCGTCAAAGTTTTATAAAAAAAATAATTTTAAAACATTAGAAATATCAATTAACGGAAATTATGCTCTAGAATTTTCGTATTATTCGGCTAAAATAAAAGAAAAGATAAATACTTTTTTCAAATATGATTATATTAATGTTATA